>CABXVQ010000005.1:0-51141 GCA_902515605.1 uncultured Pelagibacteraceae bacterium | reverse complement strand
GAATTAGGCTACGAGCTATATGTAGATCTTAAAGATGCAAAAAAAATATACGAATTACTTATAGAAAAAGGTAAAGATTTTAATCTTTCTAATTGTGGAATGCATGCAATGGATATTATGCGAATGGAAAGTGGATTTTTACATTGGGGACACGATATTTCCCCCGAAGAGAACCAGTATCAAGCAGGTTTAGCTTTTACTATTAGCAACAAAAAAGATGTAGATTTTATAGGTAAACAAGCTCTTGAAAAAATTAAACAAGATAAAGTTAAAACTAGATTTTCAATGTTTACTTTAAAAGAAAGTGAACCTGGAAAACCATTATTACTTCATGATGAACCAATTTATGATGGTGAAAAAATTATAGGAAGATCAACCTCAGGAAACTATTCATTTAATTTTAAAAAGAATTTAGTATTTGGATATATCAATAATGATTTTTCCAATGAAGAACTTCAAAATAAAAACTTATTTATTGAGGTAGAAAAAAAGAAATATCCAATTGAAATAATCAACAAACCTTTAAAACAAACAAATTTTAAAAATAATTAATTTTTATTTTTTAAAAGAAAAACAAATATAAATCCAGTTATATACATTGTTAATCCATAAGCGGCGGTTGGAGTTATATATAAAATATCAGTACCAAATATTTGAGTTGAAACAAATATTGCTAATGTACCATTTTGTAGACCACATTCTAAAGCAATACATTTCATTTGTTTAATTCCTGAGGCAAAAGATTTTGCAAGATAATAAGCAATAATCATCATTGTTATATTAAGAACTAAAGCAATTAGACCAGCTTGTTTAAAGAAACTAATAAAGTTTTCCCTTTCTTCATAAAATGCTGCTATGAAAAAAATAATAAACAAAACGATATTAAGTTTGTTAAATATTTGAGTTTTTGAAGCCACAAAGTTTTCAGCAAATTTTCTTATAATCATTCCCAAGACAACTGGAACCGTTACAACTAAAAACATTTTTAGCGCTATACCAGTCATTGAAATATTTTGAGAAATATTTGTAATTCCAAATAAATCAGCAGATGTAAAAATTATAAGAGGAACTGTAATAATAGAAATTAAACTGATTATAGCTGTTAAAGTAATAGATAAAGCGACATCTCCATTGGCAAATTTAGTTAATATATTTGATGTAACTCCACCTGGTGCAGCAGCAATAATCATAACTCCAATAGCAATCTCAGGCGGTGTTTTTAAAATAATAATTAATAAGTAAGCAACTAACGGAAGAATTATTAATTGAGAAAAAAAACCTACAAAAAAATCTTTTGGAGTTTTTAATACTCTCGTAAAATCTTCAATTTTTAAACCTAAACCCAAACCCAACATTATTAATGCGAGTATGATAGGTGCTATTTTTGTTACTACTTCCATCCCCCTCCAAATGAAATAAAAAATTTATAATCAATATATTTAAATTTTTTGAAAAAAAAAGAATTTTATGAAATTGTCAAAAGATTAAGAACTTTTCTAATGAATTTAGCTTTATTTTTGAAAATTAATTTTTGATATGGCAAAACTCTTCGAACATTAAAACCTGTTAAAATATATTGTTTTTTTTCATTTAATCTTAAAAAATCATTTTTTATTAAAAATTTACATTTTCTAATTACTGTTGCTCGAGGGATTCCAGTCATATCAGAAACAGACATTGCACTAACACCGTTACTTCTAGCTTTATCACCTCTTATTAACTCTTCGTTAAATGTATTATAATCACCTGTAAATAGTTCTTTCTGAAAATCCATATAGTCATGTGTTTGATTGGAGCCGTTCCTTTTATTTAAGGCTGTTTTAAAATTAAAAGCCTGATTCATACAAACTGTTCCCCAAACGTGAAATGTTGTTAAGTCCTCAAACATATCATGATATCCAATAATCATTGGAATTTGCATCCTATAAAACCATCTCCAACAAATAGAGAAATTTTTCTTTAACACATTTTCAATCGTTTTTACTTCAAGTTTTTTGGAATAAAGTTTTTCTTTAGCAAGTATTTCTGAGATTTTCAAAATATAACCAGCTGTATATTTCATTTGGTTTTCAGGTTTAATAAAAGTAAATGACCTTCGATCAATTATAATTTGTTTTTTCTGTCTTTTAAGAACTCCTAATTTTTCAAGTTCTAAAACTTTTCTTCTAACAGTTTCTTTTGGTAGTTGAAGTTTTTCACATAACTCTGTGATACTAAATTTATCTATTTGGAGAAAATTTTTTGAATAATATTGCTCATACGATAATTTAATATTCATCTGATCATAAAATTGTAAAGTTTTTTCAACCAGCGAAATGATAATCATATATTTATAGTGATCCTTGAAAGCTTGATAAACTGCATTCATCCACCTCCATTGATGATTGATCCAATCTTTTCCTAATTGATCATAGTTGGCCATCATATGATCATAAACTTGTTCATCGTTTAGAACTTTTGAAAAATCTATTTGTTGTAAACTCATAATTGTATAAATAGGATTTGAAACCCATAATGGACATGTGTCAACCATATTATGACCCAGTATGAACTTTTACAAAATTGTTAAGTATCTATTTTGTTGGTTAAATGTAATTATGAGTGATAAAGGCTTTGCAGATAATCAAACTAGTATCGAGACCCCAAATGATATTGGAGTTGCTGAAAAGCCTTTATCAAATCAAACTATTTCTGGAAGAGTAGATATCAACGTTCTTAAGTCAAAACTCCAAGAGAGTGAAAGTAAAGAATTTAAAAAAAATATGACTATTTTATCTGCCTTAATTTTAGCTTTAAGTGTTCTCGGCATTTACCTTTCTTTCTAATGTTTGCAAATTTCAAAAATTCGTGGTCTACTAGAATTATGAAAAATGTGGGATTTAGTGTTAAAGAGAAATTAGTTGCTAAATATTTAGAAAAGGATCAAAAAAATGTTCAACCTAAAAGCAGCGATATTAATGTTCTTTTAAACAGAATTAAATTGGACAAAAAAAGTGAAAAGAGAAAAAAAATTTATTTTTCAGCAGCAGCTTCCACAGGGTTAATATTATTTGGATTAATTATCTTTTAGTAATTCTTAATAAATCTCATTAAATTTGTAAGTATTTGTTCAATTAATTGATATTGAATCAAATTATTAAACTATTATAAGTCAAAACAATATATGGCGGGGTAGCTCAGTTGGTTAGAGCGCGGGACTCATAAGCCCGAGGTCAGTGGTTCGATCCCACTTCCCGCTACCAATATATCGAAGATATGAACGACCAAGATATAACTGTTATAATCACTTCTTTTCATAGTGGTGAAAAAATTTTTAATTGCATTGAGTCAATAAATAAGGATGTAAAGATCATTGTAGTAGAGAATTCAAATGATCAAGAACTTAAAGAAAAAATTCAATCGAAATATAAAAATGTAGATTGTATCTTATCAGAGAAGAATTTAGGTTATGGAGCAGGAAATAATCTGGGCTTATCAAAGGTCCTGACTAACTATGCATTAATTGTTAATCCTGATGTAACTCTAGAAAAAGATACCATAGATAATTTTTTTTTAACTATTAATAATGTAAAAAATTTTGGAATAATTGCCCCAATATCAAAAGATGAGATATATACTAATTTTAGTATAGATAATGATAAAAATCTTAAAGAAGTTGAAAGTGTAAAAGGGTTTGCCATGTTTTTAAGCATGAATAATTTAAAAGAAATTAAATTTTTTGATGAAAATTTTTTCCTTTATTTTGAAGAAATTGATTTATGTAAAAGAATAAGAAAAAATGATATTAAAATATATATTGATCCTTCTATCAAAGTAAATCATTTAGGAGGGACGTCTCACAATTCTGAAATAAACAAAACAATGGAACTATCAAGAAATTGGCATTGGATGTGGTCATCTTTTTATTATCATAAAAAGCATTATGGATATATTAACGCTCTTCTTAAGATTTCTCCAAAATTACTATCATCTTTAATTAAGTTTATTTTTTATTTATTAATTTTTCAAAAATTTAAAAGCGATATTTACAAACACAGAGTTTTTGGCATTATTAACTCTGTTTTATTAAAAAAATCATGGTATAGACCTAGAATCTAATATTGAATTTATTTAATTTAAAATGACCAAAAAGTATAAGATATTAATTACAGGAGCTGCCGGGTTTTTAGGTTCTCATTTATCAGAAAAATTAACCGAACTAGGTCATACTGTTGTTGGAATAGACAACATGATAGGTGGCTATAAAGATAACATTCCAAATAATATTGAATTTCACGACTTAGATTGTTGTGACTTTCCAAAAATAAAAAAGATTATGAAAGATATAGAAGTAGTTTATCATTGTGCGGCAACAGCACATGAAGGTCTATCAGTCTTTTCTCCGTATGAAATTACAAGAAATAATTATTTAGCTTCTGTTTCAATTTTTTCAGCTGCTATAAATGAAAAAGTAAAAAGAATAATTTATTGTTCATCAATGGCTAGATATGGTGATCAAAAAACACCTTTTACTGAAGATATGAAAGCAAAACCAGTAGATCCATATGGCATTTCTAAAGTTGCAGCAGAAGAGGTTTTAAAAAATTTGTGTGAACTAAATAATATTGAGTATGTTATTGCTGTTCCACACAATATAATTGGTCCAAAACAAATTTATACAGATCCTTATAGAAACGTTGTTTCAATATTTTTAAACAGAATGCTACAGGGAAAAGCTCCTATAGTTTATGGTGATGGCGAGCAAAAAAGGTGCTTTTCTTATATTGATGATTGCTTGAGCTGTATGATACCTATGCTAGATCAAGAAAATTTAAATAAACAGATTATTAATATAGGGCCCGATGAAGAATTTGTTACCGTTAATAAAGTTGTTGAAATTTGTTCTAATATTACAGGTTCAAATCTAGAGCCTATCCATATGGCAGATAGGCCAAAAGAAGTTAAACACGCGACTTGTTCAGCAGATAAAGCTAGAAAACTCTTAAATTATGAAACAAAAGTAAATTTAAATCAGGGAATTAAAGAAACTTATGAGTACATAAAAAAAAGAGGCACTAGAGATTTTGATTACAGATTATCAATTGAGATTGATAATGACTTAACACCAAAAACTTGGAAAAATAAAGAAATTTAATTGTTTGGTTAAAATTTTTTTTTAAATTCTTCTAAGCTTATTACTCTTAAATATTCTTTATAGTTTGTGTAATAGTCTCTAAATTTTAGACTAGTAATTGATTTGTCTAAATTCAAAATTGAAGAATTTTTATTTTTTTTAATTATCCCAATTCCTTGATCCATTTCACAGGTAAAAATATCTAAATCTTCTTTTTGTCTAAGATCAGTTATTGCTTTCCAGACATCTCCATTCCAAATCATTCTATATCTAGGTACTGCTTGTTTACTTAAGCTATCAGGCATACAATCATGGACTAAAATTATTCCATTTTCTTTAAGGCAATGGACTGAATTCAAAATATCTTTCTTTACTTGATCGTATGTGTGTAAACCATCAATAAAAATGATATCAAACATTTCATCATTTGTTTGAAAAAAATCATCACTTGTTTTTCTTATGTTGCCACCACTTACAGGATCAACACCCTTTTTATTATTAATTCGAATTTTAGAAAATAATTGATCTTGATCACAACCAATTTCTAGATAGTCAGAATAATTATTTTTTCTAATTAAATACTCAATTAAATCCCAGCGATGATAATTTTGTGGAAAATTATAAGTTAATTTTCCTTTAAAGCTTTCTACAAAAGTTTGATAATAAATTTTTCTGAAAAATTTAGTGAATTTATTAAGTTTTTCCATTTACAAGATTTTAGTGTCCAGGGAATTCTATTAAATTTTCAACTTTATACCCCTTATTGATTAAATTATCAGATCCATTTAAGTCAAACAAGTTAATTACGAAAATAAAAGCAGCGACATTACCTTTAGAAATTTCTATAAGTTTTGCTGCAGCTTTTGCTGTACCTCCTGTAGCAATTAAATCATCAATTATCAAAACTGAGTCTTTTTCATTTATTGAGTCTTTGTGAACTTCAATCGTTGCTTTTCCGTACTCAAGTTCAAAATCAACTGAATGAACATCAGCAGGTAGTTTATTTTTTTTTCGCAGCATAATAAAAGGTTTTTTAAGTATATAGGAAACAGCTGATGCAAAAACAAATCCTCTAGACTCAATTGCAGCTACTTTAGAAAATTCAAATTTTTTTGATCTTTCTATAATTTGGTTAATAGTTTCTGCAAATGCATTTTCATCTTTAATAAGTGTTGTAATATCTCTAAATAAGATTCCTTTTTTTGGATAATCTGGTATTGATCTAATATATTTTTTAAGGTCCATTATTTATATGAATAGAATATTTGTAGCTGCATTAAAAGAGGAAACCCAAGGTTTAAATTTTTTTTATCATACAGGTGCTGGTAAAATTAATGCAACTTATAATTTAACAAAATTGATTAAGACTCATCAACCCAAAGAGGTAGTCAATTTTGGAAGTGCTGGAGCTATTTCTAAAAATTTGGAAGGAATAGTAGAGTGTACAAAATTTTATCAGAGAGACATGGACGTGACTGCTCTAATGAATTTAAAAATTGGGGAAACTCCTTTCGATGATATTAATGAAATAATTCTATCTTCTAATGGATATTCTTGTGGGACAGGAGATAGCTTTGTTACTGGTTCAATACCCATCAAAGTAGATGTTGTTGATATGGAGGCCTATGCATTTGCAAAAGTTTGTAAATTAGAAAATGTTAATTTTAGATGTTTTAAATTTATTTCTGATAATGCAGATGAATCTGCAAGTTTAGATTGGAAGGAAAATTGCAAAAAGGGTGCTGAATTATTCAAGCAGAAATTGAAAGTTTTGAACTTATCATAAAATAATATTAATTGAATTTTAAATAAAAATCTGTAGTTAGGTTAGTAGGGAGTTTTAATGACTAAAGTTGGGGAGCATATAACACTAGATATAATAGGTACAACTAAAGAATATGACCCTTCCATATTTGAAAAAGTAATTCACGATATTGCAAAAGCTGCAAAAGTAACAATCTTAAATATTTCAAAATATAAATTTGAACCACAGGGATTTACAATTTTAGCTTTATTAGCTGAAAGCCACATAAGCTTTCACACATTCCCTGAAAAAGGAATTATAAGTTTTGATTTTTTTACATGTGGTAAGGTAAATCCTTCCATAGCAATTGACATAATTAAAAAAAATTTTGAGTATAAAAGAATTGTCAAGAAAGAATTTAACAGAGATACAAAATCTTTATATCACGATATTTATAGTTCGCCAGGTTTGCAAAAATCATACGTTGTAAATAATGTGTTAGAAGATTTTAAATCTAAAGTCGGTCAACATATAGAAATTTTAGAATTAGAGGAATTTGGTAAATCTTTATTTATTGATGGTGAAATTCAAGTAGCATCATCAGATGAACATTTATATAGTTCAACTTTCGTTGGTGCAGGTTTAAAATTAAATAAAGATAATGAGAGAGCGGCAATTATTGGTGGTGGTGATGGTGGTGTTGCGAGAGAATGTATTTCTAAAAAATTTAATTTTGTTGATTGGTATGAGCTTGATCCTGAAGTAGTTGAAATATGTAATAAACATTTGGGCAATATTAGCAATAAAGCTACAGAAAAAAATTCTGTTAAATGTGTTTGGGGTGATGCTTTTGAAAGTATTAAAGCTGTAGGTGATGATGCCTATGACCATATATTTGTAGATCTAAACGATGATCAGTTTTGCATTGATTTAGCTGCAAAAAATATGGACTCACTTGTAAGGATTTTAAAACCAAAAGGGGTAATTACAACTCAAGTTGGTAGTCAAGACAAAAAACCTCTTCAAGTTGAAAATTGGTTAAACGTTTTTAATCATCATTTTGGAAATACTAATTTATCGAGAGTTTATATACCTAGTTTTGATTGCTCTTGGAATTTTTCATCTTCAATCAACCACTAAATTTTTCTTTTTAAACTCTTTGTTTTGTGAAATACTTGTTTCAAATTTATTAAAGGAGAAAAATATGAATATATTAAAAAAGACTATTTTTTCAGTTCTTGCTTCTTTGTTAATTATTGGAAACGTTTATGCGTCTGATAAAATAAAGATTGGAACTGAAGGTGCTTATCCTCCATGGAATTCAAAAGATGCTTCAGGTAAGTTAATTGGGTTTGAGGTTGAATTAGCTTACACACTTTGCAGATATATTGGTAAGCAATGTGTGATCGTTGAACAAGATTGGGATGGAATGATACCAGCTTTAATTATGAGAAAATTTGATGCCATTATGGCAGGAATGTCAATAACTGCTGAAAGACAAAAAGCTATTAGCTTTTCACAAGGTTATGCAGATGAAGTTGCATCTTTAGCTGTTATGAAAGGATCAGATCTAGAGGGAATGGATACTCCTGAGGGTGTTAATCTTACTTTAGGTGGTTCAAGCGTTAACAAAGCTCTTAAAACTTTGACAGGAGCTCTTGCTGGAAAAACTGTTTGCACTCAAACGGCTACAATTCATCAAAACTTTTTAGAGTCAGGTGATGTTGGTAAAATAAATTTAAGAACTTATAAAACTCAAGATGAGGTAAACTTAGATTTAGCTTCTGGTAGATGTGACGTTGCATTAGCTGCAGCAGTAGCTTTCACTGATTATGCAGAAAAGTCTGGAAAACCAGTTGTACTTGTTGGTCCGACTTTTTCAGGTGGAGCATTTGGTAATGGCGTTGGAGTTGGTATCAGAAAAGATGATACTGAACTTTTAAAAGCATTTAACAAAGCTATTAATCAAGCAAGAAAAAATGGAGACATTAGTAGAATAGCTACTAAATGGTTCGGTTTCGACGCTTCTATGTAATAATTTATTTGAAACGGCGGTTATTTAATTAACCGCCTTTCATTATGGAACTTCTAGCATTTGGAGATACTGGTTGGGGTGATGAGTTATTTTATGCAACTCTGATGACAATCGCTGTGGCAATAACAGCAATGCTTATTGGTTTTCTTTTCGCTTTAATATTTACACCACTTAAATTATCAAAAAATAAATTTTTAAATCTAATTGCAAATTCCTACACCACAGTCATAAGAGGTGTTCCGGAGTTATTAGTAATTTACCTTTTATTTTTTGGTGGAACTGGTGCTGTAATGTATGTTGCTTCAATTTTTGGCTATAATGAATATATTGAAATAAATGCATTTATTACAGGAGCATTTTCGATTGGGATTATTTCTGGTGCTTATTCAACAGAAGTTTTTAGAGGGGCAATTCAATCTATTGATAAAGGTCAGTTTGAGGCAGCTAATGTTTTAGGATTAAATAAGTTTGGTAAATTTTTTAAAATTATTCTTCCTCAAACTTTAAGATTAGCCATACCAAACTTAAGTAATGTTTGGCAAATTACTTTAAAAGATACATCGTTAATTTCGGTGACTGGCTTAGTTGAAATTATGAGACAATCATATATTGCTGCTGGTTCCACTAGAGATCCTTTGTTCTTTTATTCTTTTGCAGCAGTTTTGTATTTATTGCTTACTTTTTTAAGCATGAAGTTAATTAATAAATTAGAAGTCAAATATAGTAGGGGATATTAATGGATATTGAACTTATGGTAAGCAGTTTTCCTAAATTATTAGGCGCTACTGTTATAACTTTAAAACTTTTATCAGTATCTTTAGTTATTGGTTTATTTATAGGTTTAATATTTGCAATTTTAAGATTAAACAAAAATATTTTTATTAATAGATTTGCATACGGGTATTCATATATTTTTAGGGGAACGCCTCTTTTAGTTCAAATATTCATTATATATTTTGGCTTAGGTCAAATCGAGTATCTAAGGTCAACGGTTTTATGGGTAATTTTAAAAGAACCATATTGGTGTGCAATTATTGCCTTTGCATTAAATACTGGAGCCTATACTTCAGAGATTTTGAGATCTGCATTTCAAACAATAAAACCAGGTTTGATTGAAGCAGGTAAAAGTTTAGGTATTTCAAATAAAATAATTTTTTATAAAATTCAAATACCAATAGCCATTAGACAATCTCTTCCAGCATATGGTAATGAAATTATTTTGATGATGAAAGGCACTTCTCTAGCTAGCACAGTAACCTTAATGGATTTGACTGGTGTTGCTAAATATATTATTTCTACAACTTTTAAGCCTGTGGAGGTATTTATTGTGGCAGGAGGTATATATTTATTTATGACGTTTATTATTCATAATGTGATTAAATATTTAGAAAAAAAATATAGCTTTTCTCAATGACGGGATTAACAATTGAACAATTAGATCGTTATAACAGTAAAGGATATATTTCCCCAATTAATGCATTAAGCTCCCTCGAAGCAAAAGAGGTAAGAGATGAAATTGAAAAAATTGAAAAAGATTGGCCAGGAGCTCTTGAAGGAATTAATCGAAATTATATTCACCTAATTTCACCTATATTAAACAAAGTTTGTCTTAATAAAAATATTCTTGATGCTGTAGAAAGCATAATTGGTAAAAATATTCTTATTTGTGGCACTACACTTTTCATAAAGAATCCAAATGAAAAAGGTTTTGTAAGTTTTCACCAAGATGCAAAATACATAGGATTAGAACCTCATAATTGGGTTACAGCTTGGGTTGCTATTACTGATGCAAATGAAAAAAATGGATGTATGAGAATGTTGCCAGGCTCTCATAAAGAAAACCTAAAGACCCATGAGCAAAAGTTTGATAAAAATAATTTATTAACACGTGGACAAACTGTTAAAAATGTATCTTTAGAAAAAACAGAGTCTATAGTTCTTAAGGCAGGGCAAGTATCACTTCATCACCCAACAATTGTTCATGGATCAGGATTAAATAATAGTAATGATAGAAGAATAGGTTTTGTTATTCAGAGTTATATAGGAACTAATGTCAATCAGGTGATAGGAAAAATGTATGTACAAAAAGCACGTGGAGAGGATAAATTTAATTATCATCAGTACTCCAAGATACCAACAGAGTTAATGGGAAAAAATGAAATTACTTCTCAAAATAAAGCTAATGAAGAGTTATTTAAGATTTTTTATAGTGGTTCAAAAAAAATTGGAAAATTTTAAAGAATAACAAGATCTAGTTTTTGTTTTCCAAGCCTTTCATTTCCACTTTTAGTTACCAGATAAGTTTCACCTAAATTCATAGCTAATTGATTTTCTGAGTCCATTAATATCATATGCATGAAGAAAATATTTCCAGGCTGAATGACATAAGGATTACCAGTATAAAGCATTGGCCAATCCATCCAATTTGGAGAAAATGTAGATCCAAGAGAATAACCACAAGCATTCATTCTAGCTTTATTAAAACCAAGATCATCAAAGGTCTTTGCATGAATGTCAAAAACTTCTCCAATTTTATTTCCTGGTTTTAATTTACTTTCACAATTTTTTAGTGCCTGAACACAAGCTTCATGCATCTTAATATGTTTTGGATCAGTTTTTCCTAAAAGAATAGTTCTAAACATTGCAGAGTGATAATGTTTATAAGTGCCAGCCCATTCAATGCTTAATTGATCTTGAATTGATAAATTTCTTTTTTCTGCTTGGTATCTACATAATAAAGCATTATGCCCCGAACCAATTATGTATTCATTTGCTGGGTAATCGCCACCTCCTTCTAAAACTATTTTTTGCATTTCAGCTAAAATTTTTGCTTCATTCACTCCTGCCTTGCAATATTTCCAAGCTTGATTCAGAGCATTGTCTGCTAATTCTGCTGCTTTCTTTACATAAACAATTTCTTCTTGGGATTTGATCACTCTAAGTTTTGTTATTAACTCAGATTCATCTTTTAAATCACAGTAATTTTTTAAAGTTTCATTTAATCTTAAAGCGTTACGTCCGGTCATTCCATAAGCTTCATATTCAACACCTATTTTTTTTCCTTTCAATGAGAGTTCATCTAAGATTTTCTTAAGATCTTCTGTTGGGTTTGATTTATCTTTATCCACCCAAATTCTTATATCTTCAATGTTAGATGTATTTTGTGCTTGTCTTAAATCTGGTGCTCTAGTTAAAAGTATTAAATTTCCATTTTTATCTAAAACTAAAGTTTGGAAAAAAACATATCCAAAAGTATCATATCCTGTTAGCCAATACATCGACTCTTGTCTGAACATCAATAATGCATCTAAATTTTGCTTATTCATTGATTTTAGAACATCATCTTTTCTTTTTTGAAATTCTTCTTTTGAAAAATGAAGTGCCATTAATTAATTTAATATCGACATAGGATCGAGCCTAGTTTGAAACCAATTAACTCTAAAATCTAAGTGGGGACCTGTAGATCTTCCTGTTGAGCCTACTGTTCCAATAAGATCACCTTTATTGATTTTATCACCAACTGAAACTAAAACTGTTTCTAAGTGTGAATATATAGTAGAGATTCCATGACCATGGTCCATTATGATTGTGCCACCTGTATAATATAAATCATCTTCAGCCATTGTTACAACACCAGAACCTGACGATTTAATCATAGTTCCTTTTTTCGCTGCGATATCTATCCCATAATGAGGCCACCTTGGTTTTCCATTTAAAATTCTTTGGCTTCCATAAACACCACTTATTATTCCTTCTACTGGCATTATAAATTGATTTTTAAAAAAAGGTAAATCTGAATTTATGGCTCGAGCCTCTCCAATTTTATTATTTTCTTTTTTAATTCTTTTATAAACAGACTCAGGTGGAGTTACTTTACTTTCTTCCAAACCGTCTATTCTTTGAATATTGTATTTTCTCTTTAAAACCTTTTTAATTATTTTTTCTTTTTTTCCATTGTTTATTTTTATTATTGTAAGATCAAACTTTCTATCTCTATCAATTCCAAATACAAAATATCCATCCTCTGAAACTTTAACATTTTTTTTATCTATAATTATTTTTGATGAAGGATCAGTTACTCCAACTATATAATGGCCTTGAATGAATTTACCTTTAAACTCAACAGCATTAAGTTGAGTTGTAGTTAAAAAAGTTATTATTAAAAATAATTTAGAAATTATTTTGCTGTCCATCCGCCATCAACCAATAAAGAAGTTCCTGTTATCATTGATGCCGCATCAGAGGCAAGAAAAACTACCGCTGATGATATCTCAGATAATTCTGCAAATCTTCCAAGAGGAATATTACTAAGCATATCCCTTTTGAATTTTTTATTTTTTAGAAATTTTTTAGTCATTGGAGTTACAACAAAAGTAGGGCAAACTGTATTTACCCTGATATTGTATTTTGCAAGATCAATAGACATACCTTTAGTTAAACCTTCTAATCCAAATTTGTTCATATTATATACACTTCTTATTGGTCCACCCACATGTCCCATTTGAGAAGACATATTTACTATGGATCCACCAATTTTTTTTCGATTTTTAGATTTTATCATTTTTAATGCACACAAGTGAGCAAGATTGAATGTGGCAATTGTATTGATCTTAACCATATATTCCATGTCTTTAGTTTTAACTTTTGTAAAATGTGCTGGAATATTATTTCCTGCATTATTGATCAAAATATCTATTTTAGATTGTTTATTAATAATTTCTTTGATTTCATCATAATTAGTAATGTCGCAGATATAAGACCTACATTTTGACTTAAGTTTTTTTATCTTTTTAGAAACTTCATCCAAATCTTTTTTTGTCCTACTGATTATTATTAGATTTGCTCCTGCCTCAGCTAAAGCTATTGCACAGGCTCTTCCAAGACCTTTTCCAGCACCAGTAACTACTGCTGTTTTATTTTTGAGGTTATAATTTTTTAAAAACATTATAAAAATAGTATTTTAATATCTGTATAAATCAACTCTATAGCAACAAAAAGAATTGCTAACAAACCAGCCCAAGCTATCCATTTATATTTCTTAATCCAGTTTGATATTAATGTTGCTGCTGTTGCCATTAATATTATTGACAAAATTAGACCAAAAATTAGCAATCCATAATGATCACCTGCTGCTCCAGCTACACCTAAAACATTATCTAAACTCATTGTAAAATCAGCTAATAAAATAGTCCAAATAGCTTTTAAAAAGTTAGAATTATCTACTTTAATGTTATCTTCGTATGTGGCTCCCTTTATAACATCAACGTAAAGTTTATAGACTATATAAAGAAGAAGTAATCCTCCAATTAATCTTAAACCAGTAATTTGTAATAAATATGCAGTTAATAGGGTAAGAATTATTCTTAATACTACAGCTCCTCCAATACCCCAAAATATAATTTTTTTTCTTTGTTCAGTTGGAAATTTAGAGGCAACCATTCCTATGATAATTGCGTTATCTCCTGCCAAAACAAGATCAATCAAAATTATTTGGGTTAGTATAGTAAGCTGTTCTGGGGAAAATAAATCAATGAACATTAGCTTTCTAGTATCATATCTGCACCTTTCTCTGCAATCATAATTGTCGGTGCATTTGTGTTACCAGATGTAATGTTTGGCATAATAGAAGCATCAATGACTCGTAAATTCTCAATACCTTTTACTTTTAACTTTTCATCAACTACTGCTAAATCATCTTGTCCCATTTTACATGTTCCTACTGGATGAAATATTGTTTGAGTATAATCTGATCCAGCTTTAACTAATTCCTCGTCATTATTAATATTAATTCCCGGTCTATATTCTTCTGGTTTATATTTCTTAAAAGTTTCAGACTCCATCACAATTTTTCTTGTAAGTTTAAGTCCTTTTGCTGCAACCATTCTATCATGATCTGTAGAAAGATAATTTAGTTTTACCTTTGCATAAGTTCTGGAGTCTTTATCAATAATATTTACATGACCTCTACTGGTTGGTCTAATATTTGATACAGTTGGTGTAAAAGCATGAAAGTCATGATTCTTTGTTGCTCCCAAGGTGTCCATGCTCATTGGCTGAACATGCCATTGAAGATCTGGTAGTTCTAATGAGGGATCACTTTTAGCAAACATACACATCTGACTTGCCCCCATTGTCATTGGACCACTCCTGTTAAATACATATTCTAATCCGATCATTAGTTTACCAAATAAACTATTAACTTTTTTGTTGAGTGATTTTAGTCCATGAACTTTATAAATAGGTCTAAACATCAAATGATCTTGAAGATTTTCTCCTACACCTTTTAATTCTTGAACAACTTCAATACCTAAATTATTTAGTTTATTTGCGTTTCCTATACCTGAGGTTTGAAGAATTTGAGGAGAACCAATAGATCCTGATGATAAAATAATTTCTCGATTTACAACTAACTTCTTTACTTCGTTATCTTGCCAATACTCTACTTCTTTAGCTATTTTATTTTGAAAATTAATTTTTTTAACATGTGCATTTGTTATTATCTTTAAATTTCCTCTTTTTTTAATTGGGTTTAAATATCCAACAGCAGTACTACATCTAAAACCATCTTTTTCAGTAACTTGAAAATAGCCACATCCATTATTATCCCCTGTGTTAAAATCTTTGGTTTTAGGAATACCAAATTCTTCTGCAGCATTTTGAAATTCATTTAATAACGGTAATTGAATTCTTTGATCAGAGACAGATAAAGGTCCACCAGTTCCATGAAATTCATTTTTTCCTCTTTCTTGATTTTCAGCTTTAATAAAATAAGGTAAAACATCATCCCAGCCCCAACCAGTGTTACCTAATTGTCTCCAAACATCGTAATCTCTACTTTGACCCCTTATATAAAGAAGACCATTTATTGCAGAACTTCCACCTAATGTTTTTCCCCTAGGATATCGAATAGATCTGCCATTCATTGTTTCATCGGGTTCAGTTTTGTAACACCAATCAACAGAAGGATTATGCATCGTCTTGAAATATCCTACTGGAATATGTATCCAGGGATAATTATCCTTTCCTCCGGCCTCTATTAGAGCTACTTTATTATTAGGATTTGCAGTCAGTCTGTTAGCTAAAACGCAACCTGCTGATCCTGCTCCAATAATAATGTAATCGAAATTTTCCATCGCTAGTTGAATAGTTCTTTAATTAATTTTATTTAAACATCTTTACACTCATATTTATCAATTGTCACTTGTGTCTGCTTTATTTTTCTGGTTGTATGCTCGAGTTAAATTTAACTAACAAGAGGGAAAATAATGAAAAAAATCATTTCAATGTTATTTGCAACGGTTTTAGTACTAGGATTTGTTTCTAATGCTAACGCTGCAAAAACACTAAAATGTCAGACTGTTCTTAACACTAAGGCTGATGAAGTTAAGATGTTAAAGGACTTTACTGATACAGTAACTGAATTAACGAGTGGATCGTTAAAGTTTGAAATACTTCCTGCGGGAGCTGTTGTTGGAGTTAAAGAAACTCTAGATGCAGTTGACAAAGGATTGATCGATTGTGGATTCGCATGGACTCACTATTGGTCAGGTGATCACCCTGCAGCTATGCTATTTGGTTCTCCAGTAGCTGGTGGTGGAGTAGGTATTGATAACTTAGCGTTCTTATCTTGGTTCCAATATGGTGGTGGTAAAGAATTATACGACCAACTTTGGAAAGAAATGGGAAGAGACATCAAAGGATTTATGTTGCAACCAGTTGGACCTGAAGCTTTAGGTTGGTTTCCAAAACCAATTAAAGATATGGCTGACTTTAGAAAATATAAATTCAGAACTCCTCCAGGAATTCCAGGACAAACTTACAAAGACATTGGTATAGCATCTGTTGCTATGGGTGGTGGAGATATTCTTCCAGCTCTTGAAGCAGGAACTATCGATGCTGCTGAATGGTGTTGTCCAAAACCAGATATGGTATTTGGTTTCCAAAAAGTATTAAAGCACTACTACCTACAAGGTTTACACCAAGTAGTCGTAAATGCTGACTTTTACATTACTGGAAAAACTTATAAAGCTATGAGTGCTCATGAGAAGAAGTCTCTTGAAGTTGCTGCTAATGCTTCATTAGCAAAATCTTTAAGTTACAGAATCTATGAAAATGGAAAAGCTTTACAAACACTAACTACTAAGCACGGAGTAAAATTAGAAGATACTCCATCTGACTACTTTGTTGAATATATGGCAGCTGCAAAAGCTACATTGAATAAAAATGCAGAGAAAAATGCATTTTTCAAAAAAGTATATGACTCTATGAAGGACTTTGCTGATGTTGCAGTTCCTTTCTGGAGTGGTGCTCAAATGTCTAATGCGAAGCTAGGAATGGCTCACGCAGCAACATTAAAGTAATCAGTAATTAATCTTAATATTTTAGAGCGGACTTTTACAGTCCGCTCTAATTTTTTTAACTAAAATTTTATGACTGACGAACCATCAAAATTAGATATTTCAGATGAAATGATTGCCGAAAGGCGAGGTGGTTCAGGCAAGATGCCGGATGATATGCCGTCATGGATGGCGAAATCTATCGTTAATATTGATAAATTTAGCAAATGGGTTGGAAATATTGTTTGCTGGATTTTAATGCCATTAATTTTTGCGATGACCTATGAAGTTCTAGCAAGAAAATTATTTTTAGCTCCAACAATTTGGGCCTATGACATCAGTAGGTTTTTGTATGGGGCATTGTTTATGTTAGGTGCCGGATATGCACTTTCAAGAGGTGTTCATATTAGAGCTGATTTTTTATATAGAAATTTTAAAACCAAAACTCAGGGAACAATAGATTTTTGGTTATACCTATTGTTTTATTTTCCTGGTCTTATCGTTTTTCTTTATATGACCATTGGATATGTAGGCGAGTCTATCCAAAGAGGTGAAAGAGGAATGGATACTACCTGGATGCCATATATGTGGCCTATAAAAACTTGTTTATTAATTGGAATAATATTTTTACTTGTTCAAGGAATTTCAGAATTATTTAAAAGCTATTGGGCTGCTAAAAAAGGTGAATGGCCAGGAGAGTCTAAATGATTGCTGAACTTATGGATCCAGCAATACTAGGTTTTATTCTTGTAGGTGTAATGCTTTTTGCAATATTTGTTGGATTTCCAATATCATTTACTTTGATATTTTTAGGATTTGTATTTGGTTACTTAGGTTTTGGAAAATTAGTTTTCTATTTAATGACCCTTCAATTCTCCATGGTAATGACGGAACAAACTCTCGCCGCCGTTCCACTCTTTGTCTTTATGGGGATAATGATGGAACAAGCTGGTTTAATGGAAAGATTATTTTCTGCTTTTCAACTAATGTTAGCTAAAGTTAGAGGATCATTATATTACGCAGTTTTATTTGTTTCTGTAATATTTGCAGCTGCAACAGGAATAGTAGGAGCTTCTGTTACAATTCTTGGAATTATGGCTGCAAAATCAATGAACAGATCAGGCTATGATGTCAGACTTGCAGCTGGAACAATCACCGCTGGTGGAACTTTAGGAATTTTAATTCCACCAAGTATTATGCTTGTAGTGATGGGTCCTATAATGGAAATTCCTGTTATTGATTTATTTGCAGCAGCTATTTTCCCTGGGATTTTGCTTGCAACTTTATATGCAGCTTACACAACAATTAGATGCATGATTAACCCAAAATTAGGACCAGTGTTACCCGAAGATATGAGAGCCGCAAGCATGAAAGAAGTATGGGTAGAGTTTTTTTTAGGATTAGTACCACCTGCTGCATTAGTTTTTGCTGCATTAGGAAGTATCTTATTTGGATTTGCAACTCCAACAGAGGCTGCGGGTTGTGGAGCAATGGGTGCGCTTTTATTATCTTTAGCTTATAAAAAATTAACATTACCAAAACTTCAAGAAGCTTTGGTTAAAACTCTTGAGATAACTGCTTTAATAATGGTTTTAGTTGCTGCATCAAATTTTTTTGGTGCTGTGTTTGCTAGATTGGGAACTCCTACATTATTAACTGAATTTTTATTAGGTCTAGAAATGAATAAGTATTTAATCCTAGCAATGATAATGGTTATGATTTTCTTATTAGGTTGGCCCTTAGAGTGGGTCCCTATAGTAATGATAATTATTCCAATTATCTTACCACTAGTAGAGGCTTTAGGTTTTAATTTAACTTGGTTTGCAATACTAGTAGCTGTAAATTTACAGACCGCCTGGCTGTCTCCTCCAGTTGCTCTTTCAGCATATTTTTTAAAAGGAGTAGTGCCCGAGTGGGATCTTAAGGATATCTATTATGGGATGATGCAATTTATGGTCTTACAAGTCATAGGATTAGTTTTAATTATTGTATTTCCCCAAATTGCTCTTTGGTTGCCAACTCTCTTATATGGACAGTAGAAAATTTTAGTTTTATATTGTTTAGGTGAGTCAACAAAAATCAAAAAAAACACTTATCAATTGGGATTTAGTTTCAGTAAATCCAAATAACAAAAATTGGGATTGGAAAGATTTATTTTATTTTTGGGGCGTTAACATTCAAAGTATTATTGGATTTTCACTTGTTGCATCTCTTTATATTATTTATGAGATGAATTCGTTGGTTGTTTTTTTTGGTACAATATTAGGTTCTTTTTTAGTTTATTTATTTTCAAATTGGATTGGAAAACCGTCTCAAAAATTTGGACTACCGTTTGTTGTTTTATTGAGATCTTCATTAGGTTTTAATGGTGCTAAAATTTTTGGACTACTAAGATGTATAACTGGAATTTTTATGTTTGGGGTTCAAACATATTTTTTGTCAAAAGCTATAGTTTACTTAATAAGGATAGGCATTTTTTCATTTAATCCTGAAATATTAAATAAAGAAATTTTTTTAATGTTCTTTTTAGGATTAAATATCATCGACTGGTTCTCGCTTTTAATTACAATCATTGCTCAAAGATTTTTATTCAGTGCAGGAATGATTTTTAATAGGAAGTTAATAAAATTTTCTGCAATTACAGTCTATTTGGGAATGATAGTATTTTTCTTTTCAACATTATTAATAGATGTAAAGTCTTCATCTTACGCATTTATTAATTCTTTTAATTATCTTAATGTTTTTGATAAAAATAATATTGCTCCATTGATAACTGTTACAGGTACAATGTTTACATTTTTCTCAATAGTAATTTTAAATTTTGGTGATTTTTCTAGATATGTTAAAAATGAAAAAGAACTTAAAAAAGGAAATTTAAGTTTATTATTAAACTTAGTTATTTTTTCATTTTTTACATTATTTATAGTGACTGGAGCTGATGCTTTTTTAAAACAGGATCCAGATAATTTGAATAGAATACTAACAAATCCAACAGATATAATTGGAAAACTAAACAATTTACTTGTGACAATTTTAGTTTTAATTTTTATTATTATTGCTTCAGCATCCACAAATTTAATTGCTAATTTTATTCCCTCTCAATATTCTCTGATTAATTTTATTCCCTCATCTTTTTCATTAAAAAGTTCTAGTATTACAATTATAATTTTAGCTTTTGGGATTAGCATTTTCTGGCTTACTTATTTCAGTCAAATTGGTGCATTATCTTATTTGGATACTATAGGTGCTTTTTTTGGTCCATTGGCTGGAATAATGATATCTGATTTTTATTTTATTAAAAAAGAAAATTTAGTTAATAAAGATATTTATTCTTTAGAAAAAGATGGTGCTTATTATTATTCCAGTGGGTGGCACATAAAAGGAACCTATTCCTTAATTTTAGGGTTTATTTTTTCAGCATCAACTATTTGGAATAGTAATTTAATGTTTCTACAATCTTATTCATGGATAATAGGAGCTTTTATTGCCTCTTTGGTCTATTACCTTTTAGCAAAAGACTAATTAAATGAATAAGAATCTATTTGATTTCAAAGATAAAACTGCAGTAATTACTGGGGGAGCACAAGGATTTGGTTTAGATATCGCAAAAAGATTTTTAGAAGGTGGTGCAAAAGTAGTTATTTGGGATATAGACTCTAAACTTTTAGAAAAAGTTCTTAACAACATTAATAACGATAATTTAACTTCTAATATAGTTGATGTTTCGAATTATAAAACAGTTGAAGATGCAGTAAATAAGACTCTTAAAAATTCAAATATAGATATACTAATCAATAATGCTGGCATTACTGGACCAACAGCACCATTATGGGAGTATGATGTTGATAAGTGGAATGAAATAGTAAAAATTAATTTATTTGGAACATTCAATTGTTGTAGAGCAATTGTACCTAGTATGATTAAAAATAACTATGGAAGGATTGTTAATGTTGCTTCAGTTGCTGGAAAAGATGGTAATGCAAATGCAAGTGCCTATAGTTCAGGAAAAGCAGGAGCGATTGGATTAACCAAATCACTTGGAAAAGAACTTGCTGATAAGAACATTGCAGTTAATGCTGTAACACCAGCAGGGGCAAAAACTAGAATTTTAGACCAAATGACCAAAGAACATGTCCAAAGAATGCTTTCAAAAGTGCCAAGAGGTAGATTTCTGGAGGTTGAAGAGTTTACCTCTTTAGTTTGCTGGTTATCTTCAGAGGAGAATACTTTCTCTACAGCAGCTGTTTTTGATATCAGTGGAGGTCGATCGACTTATTAACTTCGAGGTTTTTGTTCGATTATCTTAGTTTGATTAAGTTTAGCTCGTCCAAATTTAACATCTTTTGACATAACTGGAGCAAAAATCATTATTGACCAGTAAATTAGTAATATAAAAATGGAAATTGTCTTCATAATTATTATATACGAATAAAAATTGATTTTAGATTGTTTAAATTTTGTCAAAATAATGTATTAACAATTTTTTTTTAAAAAATTTATGAAAATAATTTTAATATTTTTAATCAATATTCTCTTAATAACTGGAGTAAGTGCCGCTAGCGAAATTAAAGTATTTGAATTTACTGAAGTTGAACTTTCAGAACTAGAGGTCAGAAAGGTAAGAGGTGCAGATAATAAGACAAATTATTCAATTGGATCAAATGAAAATGGCAATTTTTTAAAAGCTACTGCTGACAATGCTGCTTCTGGTTTAGGAAAAGAGTTAAAAATAGACCTTAGCAAGACACCTTTTATCAATATTACATGGAAAGTTGAGAAAGATTTATCTGGTATAAAAGAAGATACTAAGAAAGGGCATGATTTTGCCGCTAGAGTGTTTGTAATTAAAAAGACAGGTGCAACACCATTATCTAATAGAGCAATAAATTATGTTTTCTCAAGTAATAATGAAATTGGATTTAATTCTCCCAGTCCATACACTAAAAAATCAATAGATAGTGTTTTGTCTACTACAAAAAATAACCTCAATGAATGGGTTACTGTAAAGGTAAATGTCAAAGAAGATTTTAAAAAATTTCATAATTTGGATGTAAAAGAGTTAGATGGATTGGCTATCATGTCTGATACAGATAATTCTAAAATGAAATCAATTGCTTATTTTCAAAATATTTACTTTTCAGCTGATTAGTTACATTTTAAGATATTTCTTCAAAATTGTTCCAAATAATGAGAGAACAACTGCAACAATCACATCCTCTAATGGACTTGCCTGTGGGTAACCAAAGTTCCAAGCTATAACCATTACTAACCATATAACAAAAATATTCACTAACAGTGTTATATCTTAGTTTATGTAAAATAGTTATTTTTTTGATATAATTAACTAATGCATGAAAATTTTTTTCATAAGTTAAAAGTTTATTATGAGGATACAGACTCGGGTGGGGTTGTTTATTATGCGAATTATCTCAAGTTTTTAGAAAGAGCAAGAACAGAGGCTTTGTTTTCAATTGGATTTAGTAATAAAAAAATTCAAGAAGAATTTGATGCATTAATAATAGTAAAATCTTGCAATATTGAATATAAAAAATCTGCATTTCTAGAGGATGAATTAACTATTAGATCCTTTGTGAAATCTATAACCAAAACATCTTTTTTTATGAACCAAATAATTACAAAAGATGAGAAAATTATTGTAGAGGCTCAAGTCCATTTGGTTTTTATTGATAAAAATGGAAAACCAATAAAAATCCCTGAAGATATATATTTAAAATTTAAACCTTATTTTTGTGACACGATTAAAGCTTAGAAATTTTTTTGGCCTTTTTAAATAAGCTATTAATCATAGCATGAGTTACAACTTTGGTATTAACATTTCTTGGACTAGGATGATAACAAGCTATTAAAATTTTGTTATCAGGTAATAGATATTTTTTGCCATGTTTAAATTCAAATTTATGATTAATGTAAAATTTTTTTTTGTAAATTTTTACACAATTATCGAATGCTACCTTACCAAGCGTTACAATAACTTTTATTTTTTTTAGATAATCAATTTCTTTTATAAAATAGTTTGAGCATTGACTTAATTCTTCATTCATAGGTTTGTCACCTGGAGGAACGCATTTTAAAATATTTGTTATATATGTAGACTTTAACTTTAAACCATCATCTTTATTTTCAGAAAAATCTTGATTAGATATTTTGACAGAATAAAGACTTTTAAAAAGAAAATTTCCAGATTTATCTCCTGTAAAAGCTCTACCTGTTCTTGTTCCTCCATGAGCTGCAGGAGCTAAACCGACAATCATTAATTTTGCATTTACATCACCAAAACCAGTAACAGGTTTTCCCCAATATTTTTCATTGAAATTTTGTTTCCTTTTTTTTAATGATATTTTTTTTATAAAATTTGTTAAACGAGGACATTTTTTACATTTAACTATTGTTTTATTTAATTTTTTAAATTTAATGTTCATTAATGAGATTACTAAATATTATATTAATTATATTTATAGCTTTAACAAACGAAATTAAAGCAGATTCAAAAAATCAACTTTTTGAAAAACTTCAAAAAGGGGGTAATTTAATTTTTATTAGACACGCTTATGCACCTGGAAACGGGGATCCTGATAATTTTGATATTAAAGATTGTTCTACTCAACGAAATTTAAGTGACACAGGAAGAAAGCAATCAGAAAAAATTGGAAATTTTTTTAATGAAAATAAAATCCCAATAGATTTAGTGATTTCAAGTGAATGGTGCAGGTGCAAAGAAACAGCCCTAATAGCATTTGATAAATTCAAAACAAATGATTTTTTAAATTCATTTTATAGTTCGAAATTTGCTAAAAATAAAAAATTTCAGATGTTAAATCTTAAAAAGTATATTGATAATTGGAATGAAGATAAGAATTTAGTTCTTATTACGCATTATGTGGTAATATCTGAAGTATTAAATTATGCTCCAAGTTCAGGAGAAATTGTAGTATCAGATAAAAATTTTAAAATGATAGGAAATATAGAAATAAATTATTAAATATTATGTCCTCTAAAAGAGCAATGAAACAAGCACAAAAACAAGCTTATGCTAAACACAGAAGTAATATTACTAATAGTCGATTTGAGAAAAAAAATAGAAATTCTATAAAAAATAAAAAAAAACGTTAACTTTCTTTTTTAAATTTTTCAATTTTTTTGCAGGTAGAAATTTTTGAGATACCTACTTCATCATTTAGCACAGTTTTCATGAAAATTTCTTGTTTTCCTTCTTCAAATAAAATTTGAGTATAAAATTGTGGGTAGCCATGTTTATGAGTTAATATCTTTCCATTCTCCTCGTAAATATTTCTTACATAAGAATTTTTTTTTTTCACACTAAGATCTGTAATTCTATATTTTTGATATGTTTTTTCTTTATAAATATAATTTCTGGTCATTATCAGCTCATTCAAATTGAGAATATATTCATTCTTTATAAACTCATCTTGTTGATCATCACACAAACTCATTATGATTACTTCTGATTTAAGCTGTTGTGCAGGAAATAGTACAAAGAGAATAATTACAAATTTAAAAAAATTATTTTTTCTCATTT
Organism: uncultured Pelagibacteraceae bacterium; assembly: GCA_902515605.1. Classification (GTDB taxonomy): domain Bacteria; phylum Pseudomonadota; class Alphaproteobacteria; order Pelagibacterales; family Pelagibacteraceae; genus Pelagibacter. The sequence continues at coordinate 26,355 of CABXVQ010000005.1, read as the reverse complement.
TTGTCAGCAAAAAATAATCCTATTAAAAGTAGAGCAGTCCACCCTAAACCTAAAAGGCCCTTAAATACACTCGTATCAGCGCTCCAAATATCAAGAAACAAAGCACCAAAAATAAGGCCCAAAATATAAATTATTATTACAATTGTAACTTTACTCATTTTTTAAATTTTTTTTAAAAAGAGAGATACCATTTTCGATTTTATATGTATAGGATTCTTCGAAACTTTTTAATTGCCATCCCGTTAGTCTTTTTTTGATTGTTATGATATTTTCAAGCTTCCATTCTTCAAGAGTTTCCAATGATTTCCATTTTTGTTTTTCAGCATTAGTTCTTCCACAACCATAACAATAACCTGTCTTAGGATCAGTTTTACAAATACTTATACAGGGTGAAACAATCATACTTAATATTATAGAGGAAATATAATCTAATTTACAATAAATGTCGTTGGACAAATAGTTTCAATAATATATAAAACGGTTTAATTTGTGGGGCGATGGCGGAATTGGTAGACGCGTCGGTCTTAGGAACCGATAGAGCAATCTGTGAAGGTTCGAGTCCTTTTCGCCCTACCATAACTAAATTATGAAAGTTACAATAGAAAATAAAAAAGGTTTAAATAAAGATCTCAAAGTGTTCATAGATAAAAAAACTATGAATACCTACATGGATGATAAATACGAAGAAATTAAAGGAACAGTAAATTTAAAAGGTTTTAGACCTGGAAAAGTCCCTAGAGAAATTTTAAAAAGACAATTTGGAAAAGCAGTTTTTAATGAAGTATTAGACAAGGTTATAAAGGATACTTCAACTAAGGCATTGGAGGAAAATAAAATTAAACCAGCAGGTCAACCAAAATTAGACTTAAAAACTTATGGTGAAGATAAAGATTTAGAATATATAATATCTGTAACTGAACTTCCAAAAGTTGAAATTAAGTCAATAGAAAATATAAAATTTGACCAATACTCAGTTAAAATAGACAATAGTGAGTCTGAAAAAAGAATAAAAGAAATTGCAAAAAATCAACCCAATTTTAAAGATGCTTCAGAAAATACTAAAGCTAAAGAAGGAGACCTTGTAGCTTTTGATTATACAGCAACGGTAGATAATAAAACTTTTAAAGGTGGAGAGGGTAAAAATACTCAGCTTACTCTAGGTAAAGATTTATTTTTAAAAGGTTTTGACAAACAGTTATTGGGAGTAAAAAAAGGAGATGAAAAAACTGTAGAGGCTACATTACCTGAAAATTTTCCTGAAAAAGAATTGATAAATAAAAAAGCAAAATTTGTTTGTAAAATTTTAACTATTAAAAATCCTGAAGAAACAAAAATAGATGATGAGTTCGCAAAAAATTTAGGTGCCAAAGATCTTAAAGATCTTAAATCTTTGATATCAAAACAAATAAATGATGAGTATACAAATTCGTTAGACCGACTTTCAAAAAATCAAATATTAAAGGAAATAGAAAAATTTAAAGTTTCTGAGATACCTGAAAATTTAATTGATGATGAAATTAAGATTTTATCACAAGGAATGTCTGAGGAAGATGCAAAAAAAAGTAGAAAAAATTTTGAAGATGTTGCAAAAAAAAGAATTAAAGTAGGTTTAGTTTTAAATGAATTTGGAGAAAAAAATCAAATTAAAGTTACAGAGCAAGAATTACAAGCTGAAGTTCAAAAACAAATAAGAATGATGCCTGGACAAGAAAAAATGGTAATGGATTTTTATCAAAAAAATCCATCAGCACTTTCTAGTTTAAGAGGAACAGTATATGAGGAAAAAATATTAAAACTTATTAAAGAAAAAGCTAAGCCTAATAAAAAAGAAATTTCAAAAGATGAAGCAGAAAAAATTCTAAAACAATCTCAACTACAAGAATACAGCCATCCCAATAAGGATGAAAAAAAAGTTGAAGATAAAAAGTTAAGTAGTAGTAAAACTAAGCCTAAATCGACAAAAATAAAAGCTCCAGTTAAAAAATCAAAAAAAGTTAGCAAAAAGTAATCGCAAGTTGTATAAGTAAAACGAATCAACTTATGACAAACAAAATATCTGAATTTATGAGTACTTTAGTACCTATGGTTGTTGAACAATCAAGTAAAGGTGAACGTGCATATGATATTTATTCAAGACTATTAAAAGAAAGAATTATTTTTTTAACTGGTCAGATAAATGACAATGTTGCTTCACTGGTAACTGCACAACTTTTATTTTTAGAGGCGGAAGATCCTAAAAAAGAAATTTATTTGTACATCAATAGTCCAGGTGGATTAGTCACTGCTGGCCTTGGAATATATGATACAATGCAATATGTTAAACCTGATATTTCTACTTTATGTATCGGTCAAGCTGCATCAATGGGTTCATTTTTACTTTCAGCAGGAACAAAGGGTAAAAGATTCTCATTACCAAATTCTAGGATAATGGTTCACCAACCATCGGCAGGTTTTCAAGGTCAAGCCACAGATATAGAAATTCATGCGAATGAGGTTCTATCTTTGAAAAAAAGATTAAATGAAATTTATTCAAAACATACCGGTAAAACAGTTGAAGAAATAAAGCTAGCTCTTGAGAGAGATAATTTTATGACTGCAGATGCAGCTAAATCTTTTGGATTAATAGATGAAGTGGTAGAGAAAAGATCCTAAAATACCATATATTGATTTTAACTTATTCGAAACTTGATTAGTAACTACTTCTTATAATAAAGTAATAAGATTGATTCGTTATAAATTTTATGAGCACTAACAACAAAAATATTCTTTACTGTTCTTTCTGTGGAAAGAGTCAACACGAAGTAAGAAAACTTATAGCTGGTCCTACAGTTTTTATTTGTGATGAATGTGTTGAATTATGTATGGATATTATTAAGGAAGAAAGTAAAGACACTTTTGTAAAACATCAAGATGGCCTTCCTTCACCTAAAGAAATTTGTTCGGTATTAGATGATTATGTAATTGGTCAAGCACATGCAAAAAAAGTTTTGTCTGTTGCTGTCCATAATCACTATAAAAGATTAAATTATGAAAATAAAACTAGTAAAAACGTTGAACTTGCAAAATCGAACATTCTTTTGGTTGGACCTACGGGATGTGGAAAAACTTTACTAGCTCAAACCTTAGCAAGAATTCTTGATGTACCTTTTACTATGGCTGATGCAACTACACTTACAGAAGCCGGTTACGTGGGGGAAGATGTTGAAAATATTATTTTAAAATTATTGCAAGCAGCAGATTACAATGTTGAAAAAGCTCAAAGAGGAATTGTTTATATAGATGAGGTTGATAAAATTAGTAGAAAATCAGAGAACCCCTCAATAACAAGAGATGTTTCTGGTGAAGGTGTTCAACAAGCCTTATTAAAAATTATGGAGGGGACAGTTGCAAGTGTGCCACCTCAAGGAGGAAGAAAACACCCGCAGCAAGAATTTTTACAAGTTGATACAACTAACATTCTTTTTATATGTGGTGGTGCCTTTGCCGGTCTTGATAAAATTATTTCTCAAAGAGACAAAGGAACTTCAATTGGTTTTGGAGCCGACGTTAAAAATACACTAGATAAAAAAACAGGTGAATGGATGAAAGGTTTAGAACCAGAGGATTTATTGAGATATGGTTTGATACCTGAATTTATAGGTCGATTACCAATGATTGCAACTTTAGAAGATTTAGATGAAAAATCTTTAATTAAGATTTTAGAGGAGCCAAAAAATTCGTTAACAAAACAATACCAAGAACTATTTAAACTGGATGGTGCAAAATTAACTTTTAAAGACAATGCTTTAAAAGAAATTGCTCTTAAAGCAATTAAGAAAAAAACTGGAGCTAGAGGTCTAAGATCAATATTAGAAAATATTCTATTGAAAACTATGTATGATTTACCTAGTCAAGAAAATATTGAAGAGGTAATAGTTGATGCCTCTGCGGTAAAAGGTCAGTCTCAGCCAATAATAGTTCATTCAAAAACTAACGACAAAACCAAGACAAACAAGACTACAGCGGCTTAATATCCTTAATAAGTAAGAAAAAGGTATTGCAATATAAATTATAATATCCATATTTAAGGTCATGGATGTTAAAATTTCATTACCACTACTTCCTTTAAGAGACATTGTGGTTTTCCCTAGCATGGTAATTCCATTGTTTGTTGGAAGAGATAAGTCTATCTCAGCTTTAAATGAAGTAATGAAGAAAGATAAAAAAATAATCTTAGTTACTCAAAAAAATTCTGAAATTGATGATCCAAAAAAAACAGACATTTTTACCTATGGATGTGAGGGAAGCATTCTCCAGCTTTTAAAATTACCTGATGGAACTGTAAAAGTTCTAGTCGAGGGTATTAAAAGAGTAAAATTATTAGACTTTAAAGATAATGAAAAATTTATTACTTGTGAATTCACTCCATACAATGATGTGGTTAATAAAGATGAAGATTTGTATCCTTTAGCGGCTACGGCTCTTAGAAGATTAGAAAAGCTTACATCCATAAACAAAAAAATATCCAATGAAACTATTAATACTATCAAGCAATTAAAAGACCCTTCTCAAATTGCTGATAATATCGCATCACACATAACTGCTACAATTTCTGAAAAACAATCAATATTTGAAACTGCAGATGTAAAAAAAAGATTAAACTCAATTGTTAAAATAATGGAAAACGAGACAAGTATTATTGGTGTTGAAAAAAGAATTCGTGGAAGAGTAAAAACTCAGATGGAAAAAACTCAAAGGGAATACTATCTAAATGAACAATTAAAAGCTATTCAAAAAGAATTAGGCGAAATTGAAGACGGTAAAGATGAAAGCACTAGTTTGAATAAAGCTATTTTAAAATCAAAGATGCCTAAAGAAGTTGAAAAAAAATGCTTACAAGAACTTAAAAAACTAAAAAATATGAGCCCTATGTCAGCTGAAGCAACAGTAGTTAGAAATTATTTAGATTGGATGACTGAACTTCCTTGGCATAAAAAAAGTGAAGTAGATATAGACTTAACCAAAGCTTTGAATGTTCTTGATAAAGATCATTTTGGTCTTGAAAAAGTTAAAGAGAGAATAATTGAATTTTTAGCTGTTCAAAAAAGAATGGACAAAATTAAGGGACCAATATTATGTTTAGTTGGTCCTCCTGGTGTTGGAAAAACATCTTTAGGAAAATCAATTGCTAGAGCTACTAATAGAGAGTTTGTTAGAATGTCAGTTGGTGGTATGAGAGATGAAGCAGAAATTAGAGGTCATAGAAGAACTTATATTGGATCTTTACCTGGAAAAATAATTCAAATGATGAAAAAAGCTGGAACAAAAAATCCACTTATCTTATTGGATGAAATTGACAAAATTGGTAATGATTACCGAGGTGATCCTTCTTCAGCTTTGTTAGAAGCTTTAGACCCAGAACAGAATACATCATTTAATGATCATTACCTTGAAGTCGACTATGATTTATCAGATGTAATGTTTGTTACAACTGCAAATACTTTAAATATTTTACCGCCATTATTGGATAGGATGGAAGTAATTAGATTAGCTGGCTATACAGAAGATGAAAAAATTAATATTGCAAATAAATATCTCTTACCTAAACAGATAAAAGATAATGGTGTTAAAGAGAATGAGATGAAATTAGGTGATGATATCATTAAAGAAATAATTAGAAGTTATACAAAAGAGTCTGGCGTAAGAAATCTTGAGAGAGAGATTTCAAAAGTTGCTAGAAAAGTTGTTAAAAAAGTTGTTTCTGGTGAAGAAAAAGAGGTCAAAGTTGATACAAAAAATTTACCTGATTTTCTTGGTGTTCCAAAGTATAAATTTGGAGAATTAGAAACTGAAAATAGAGTTGGAATTGTAACTGGCTTAGCTTGGACTGAATATGGAGGAGAAATTTTAAAAGTAGAAACTGTAACAATGCCAGGAAAAGGCAGAATGCAAATTACAGGCAAGTTAGGTGATGTTATGCAAGAGTCTGTAAAAGCAGCAAAATCATTTGTAAGATCAAAATGTTTGCAGTATGGGATTATTCCTCCATTATTTGAAAAAAAAGATTTTCATATTCATGTACCTGAAGGAGCAACACCAAAAGATGGACCATCAGCTGGTATAGCAATGGTTACATCTATAGTTTCTTCTATTACAACTATTCCTGTTAGAAAAGATGTTGCTATGACTGGTGAGGTTACTTTAACAGGTCAAGTTTTACCCATAGGTGGTTTAAAAGAAAAATTATTAGCAGCACACAGAGCTGGAATTAAAGAGGTTTTAATTCCAAAAGAAAATGAGAAAGATTTAGTTGATATGCCAAAAAAAATATTGGATGAAATAAAAATCACTCCTGTAGAATATGCGGATGAAGTTTTAAAAATTGCTTTAACAAAAGAACTTAAAAAGACGGAGTGGGTTGAGGTCGATCTAACTAAAAAAGATGACAAATCTCAAGCAAGTATCCAATAAGATTTATAATGGAATTATTGATAATTTTATTGGTTGTAGTTTTTTTCACTTTTTATTTATTCAGACCAATAACCAAAAAAGAGGAAGATAATTTTAACTCCAAAAATAATTGGAGAGGTGGATTTTAAAAAATTTTCTACGATTTATAACAATTAATAAATCTTGACGTTATTAGACTGAGAGATATAACCACTATTTTGGTTATGGGCGGTTAGCTCAGTTGGTAGAGCATCTCGTTTACACCGAGGGGGTCAAAGGTTCGAGTCCTTTACTGCCCACCAAAAGAATCAAAAGTGGGGGTGTAGCTCAGTTGGTTAGAGCGATCGCCTGTCACGCGATAGGTCGAGGGTTCGAGTCCCTTCACTCCCGCCACTTAATACTTTAGTCTTGATAATCGTTATCAATAAGGCTGTATATTTTGAATAATGTGACCTAACACCACTTCATCTAGCTTTAAAAAATGATATATATTCCCACATGACTGCGGAATTTTTAAAAGATTATTTACCTATAATTTTATTCTTAATTATAGCTTTTGGATTAAGTTGTGCATTTATTGTAGTTAATTTTTTCTTATCTCCTAAAAACCCTGATCCAGAAAAGTTATCTGCTTATGAATGTGGTTTCGACCCATTTGAAGATTCTAGAATGGAATTTGACGTAAGGTTTTATCTTGTCGCTATATTGTTTATAATCTTTGATCTTGAAATAGCATTTTTGTTTCCTTGGGCAATTTCACTAGGCTCAATAGGAATTCTAGGCTTTATGTCAATGATGATTTTTTTATTCATACTTACAATAGGTTTCATTTATGAATGGAAAAAAGGTGCATTGGATTGGGAATAAATAAAAATTTAAATGAACAATAAATTAGATCAAGTACCAGAAGAGTTTAAACAATTAGCTGATGATTTCAGTAAAAATGGTTTTATTACTACTTCATTAGACAATTTAATAAATTGGTCAAGATCTGGCTCATTACATTGGATGACATTTGGTTTAGCTTGTTGTGCGGTTGAAATGATGCAAACTGCAATGCCAAGATATGATCTTGAAAGATTTGGAGCAGCTCCTAGAGGATCACCTCGACAGTCTGATGTAATGATTGTTGCGGGAACTTTAACTAATAAAATGGCTCCAGCACTAAGAAAAGTTTATGATCAAATGCCAGAACCAAGATACGTAATTTCTATGGGTAGTTGTGCAAATGGAGGTGGTTATTATCATTATTCTTATTCAGTTGTTAGAGGATGTGATCGAATAGTTCCTGTCGATGTTTATGTTCCTGGATGTCCACCATCCGCTGAATCTCTCTTGTATGGAATTATGCAATTACAAAAAAAAATAAGAAATAAAGGTTCTTTTAATAGATAAAATGAAAACTTTAATAGATTTAGAAAAAAAAATTAATTCTGAGTTAGCATCTAAAATTAACACAACGTTAATTAAACATAATCAAATTTATATTGAAATAGATAAAGAAGATTTAATAGATGTAACTTTGTTTATTAAAACAAATAAAGATATGAAGTTTAGACAACTGATAGATATTACTGTGGTTGATTATCCAGAACAGTCACAGAGGTTTAAAGTTGTATATTTATTTTTAAGCCACGAATTTAATCAAAGAATGATTTTAAGTTATTTTATAAGTGAAAATGAAGTAATTCCATCTGTAACATCAATTTTTCCATCAGCAAACTGGATGGAAAGAGAAGTTTTTGATATGTATGGTGTTAACTTTAAAGATCATCCTGATTTAAGAAGAATACTTACTGATTATGGTTTTGAAGGTCATCCACTGAGAAAAGATTTTCCTTTAACTGGACATACAGAAGTTAGATATAATGAAGAACAAAAAAAAGTTATTAAAGAGCCTGTTAAACTAGAACAAAACTATAGAAATTTTGATTACGAAAGTCCATGGGAAGGGACTAAATATATTAAAGAGCAAACAGAAGAAAATGACAAAAAAAATTAAAAATTTAAATTTAAATTTTGGCCCTCAGCATCCTGCGGCACATGGAGTTTTAAGGCTTATTCTTGAATTAGATGGTGAAGTTGTTGAAAAAGCAGACCCACATATTGGATTGCTTCATCGAGGTACAGAAAAGTTAATTGAGAATAAAACATATATGCAAGCTGTTCCTTATTTTGATCGTCTTGATTATGTAGCTCCAATGAACCAGGAACATGCTTTTGCATTAGCTATTGAAAAAATTTTAAAAATTGAAGTACCTATAAGAGCTCAACTTATAAGAGTAATGTTTTGTGAAATTGGAAGAATTTTAAGTCATATTTTAAATGTAACTACACAAGCTCTAGACGTGGGTGCTTTAACTCCCTCTTTATGGGGTTTTGAGGAAAGAGAAACATTAATGACTTTTTATGAGAGAGCTTCTGGTTCTAGATTACATGCAAATTACTTTAGAGCTGGTGGAGTTCACCAAGATTTACCAGCAGGTTTAGAAGATGATATTGCAAAATTTTGTGGCAATTTTCCCAAAATTATAAACGACTTAGAGAATTTATTAACTGATAATAGAATTTTTAAACAAAGAAATGTTGATATTGGAATAGTAACTAAAGATGATGCTTTAGATTATTCATTTAGTGGAGTAATGATTAGAGGATCTGGAGTACCTTGGGACATTAGAAAGTCACAACCTTATGATTGTTATGAACAATTAGAATTTAAAGTACCAGTTGGAAAAAATGGGGACTGCTATGATCGTTATTTATGTAGAATTGAAGAAATGAAGGAAAGTGTTTCTATTATAAAACAATGTTTAGCTAAGATGGAAAAAGGACCAGTTAAAAGTTTTGATGGAAAAATTACTCCACCGTCTAAAAAGGAGATTAAACAATCAATGGAAGCATTAATTCATCATTTTAAACTATTCACAGAAGGTTATCGTGTACCTAAAGATGAAATATACACAGCTGTTGAAGCACCAAAGGGTGAATTTGGAGTTTATTTAATTTCTGATGGATCTAGCAAACCGTATAAATGCAAAATTAGAGCTCCAGGATTTTCACATTTACAATCAATGGATTACCTAATTAAGGGTCATATGTTAGCAGATGTTCCTGCTGTCCTTGGATCTTTAGATATAGTTTTTGGTGAGGTAGATAGATGAGTTTAAAAAAACCAGCCAAAGATCAACCAGAAAACTTTGAGTTTAATTCTTCATCTCTAGAAGAGGCAAATACTATAATAGCAAAATATCCTGAGGGCAAACAACAAAGTGCAGTGATGGCTTTATTATATATAGCGCAAAGACAAAATGATAATTGGATTCCATTAGCAGCAATGAAATATATCGCAAAATTTTTAGATATGCCATATATCAAAGTTTATGAGGTAGCTACTTTTTATTCTATGTATAATTTATCTCCAGTAGGAAAATATTTTATACAAGTATGTACTACGACTCCATGCATGATTAGGGGAGCAAATAAATTAGTCGAAGCTTGCAAAGAAAAAATTTCTGAAAATGAGTCAGAGTTATCAAAAGATAAAACCTGTTCATGGATGGAAGTCGAGTGTTTAGGAGCTTGTGTTAATGCCCCAATGATGCAAATCAATGATAATTATTATGAAGATTTAGATAAAGAAAAAACTTTAAAAATTTTAGAATCACTTTTAAAAGGTGAAGCACCTAAACCTGGCTCTTATAGAGGAAGAATAAATAATGAACCTGAAAATAATAGAAAAACCTTATTGGATTTAAAAAATGCTTAAAGATCAAGATAGAATTTTCAAAAATTTATATAACGACTTGGGATCTGATATTAACTCATCTCAAAAAAGAGGTGATTGGGTCAATACAAAAGAACTAACAAACAAAGGAAGAGATTGGATCATTAATGAGATTAAAGACTCACAACTTAGAGGAAGGGGTGGAGCAGGTTTTCCAACTGGATTAAAATGGTCTTTTGCACCTAAAGAAGTTGGATCACGACCTCACTACCTTGTCATAAATGCAGATGAGTCAGAACCTGGAACTTGTAAAGATAGAGATTTATTAAGATTTGAACCTCATAAACTTATAGAAGGTTGTTTAATAGCTTCATTCGCAGTTCAAGCGCATGTTTGTTATATCTATATTAGAGGAGAATATTTTATAGAAGGACAAAAACTTCAAGCTGCAATTGATGAAGCTTATGATAAAAACCTTATTGGGAAAAATGCAGCTGGAACTGGATGGGATTTAGATATTTACATTCATTATGGAGCAGGAGCATATATTTGTGGTGAGGAGACAGCACTACTTGAGAGTATAGAAGGTAAAAAGGGACAACCAAGATTAAAACCTCCATTTCCTGCTTTAATTGGACTTTATGGGTGTCCAACAATAATTAATAATGTTGAAACCATTGCGGTCGTTCCAACAATTCTTAGAAAAGGCAGTAAATGGTTTTCTTCTTTAGGAAGAGAAAAAAATACAGGTACAAAGATTTTTTGTATATCTGGAAATGTAAACAATCCATGCAATGTTGAAGAAGAAATGAATATACCATTAAAAGAATTAATAGAAATTCATGCTGGGGGTGTAATTGGTGGCTGGGATAACCTGCAAGCAGTAATTCCTGGTGGATCATCAATGCCTTTAATCCCAAAAGAAAAATGTGAAACTTTAACTATGGATTTCGACGCGTTAATGGCAGAGAAAAGTGGATTAGGAACTGCTGGTGTGGTCGTAATTAATAAGGATCAAGATATTATTAAATGTATGGCTAGAATTGCAAGATTTTATAAACATGAAAGTTGTGGCCAATGTACTCCTTGTAGAGAAGGAACAGGATGGATGTGGAGAATGCTTGAAAGGATGTCTAAGGGTGAAGCAACTAGAGATGAAGTTGATATGTTAGGAGATGTTACAAATCAAATAGCAGGACATACAATTTGTGCATTTGGAGAAGGCTCTTCTTGGCCAGTTCAAGGTTTATTAAGACATTTTAAAAAAGAAATCAAAGAAAGAAATAAATTTGATCCAATAGTAAAAGAAAATAAAAATATTCCTTATTTAGTTGACCAACATTTATTAGATAAAAATGCTTAAATTAAAAGTTAATGATACTGAAGTAGAAGTTGAAGAGGGACTAACAGTTCTTCAGGCCTGCGAAAAAGCAGGTGTAGAAATACCAAGATTTTGCTATCATGAAAAATTATCAATAGCTGGAAATTGTAGAATGTGTTTAGTGGAAATGGAAAAATCTCCTAAACCTATTGCTTCATGTGCTATGCCTGCCGCGAATGGAATGGTAATCAAAACAAATACACCAAACATAGAAAAATCTAGAAAAGGTGTGATGGAATTTTTATTAGCGAACCATCCATTGGATTGTCCTGTTTGTGATCAAGGTGGAGAATGTGATCTTCAAGATCAATCCATGTTCTATGGAATTGATAAATCAAGATTTAAAGAAAATAAAAGAGCAGTTCCAGATAAGAATATGGGTCCTTTGATAAAGACTCAAATGACAAGATGTATTCATTGTACAAGGTGCATAAGATTTGCAACTGAAATTGCAGGTGTTCCTGAATTAGGTGCAATTGGAAGAGGTGAAGATATGCAAATTACCACTTATTTAGAAAAATCAATACAGTCAGAGCTTTCTGGAAATGTTATTGATCTTTGTCCTGTAGGAGCGTTAACCTCAAAGCCTTACGTGTTTGAAGCAAGACCTTGGGAATTAAAAAAAACAGAAACTATAGATGTAATGGATGCAGTTGGATCAAATATAAGAGTTGATACTTATGATTGGGAGGTAAAAAGAGTTTTACCAATTATTAATGAAGAAATTAATGAAGAATGGATTTCTGATAAAACAAGATATGCGTGTGATGGTTTGCTTAATCAAAGACTGGATACACCTTATGTCAAATATAATAATAAATTTGAAAAAGCCACTTGGGATGAGGTTTATAAAATTATTAAATCTAAAATTAAAAATACAAAAAAAGAAAATATATGTGGCTTTGTCGGAGACCTAACAAACATGGAAACAAGTTTTATTTTTAAAGAATTTTTTGATAGGACTATTGATACAAACAAATACGATTCAAAATCTTCTAAAAGATTTATAGATAATTCAGTAAGAGAAAATTACTTATTTAATTCAACAATTAATGGAATTGAAGAGTCAGACTTAATTTTATTGATTGGGACTAATCCTAGATTTGAAGCAACTATGCTTAATGCCAGAATTAGAAAAGCTTATTTAAATAGTAAAACTAAAATTATTTCACTAAATGATGTTGGCGATCTTACTTATCCTTATCAAATTCTTAATGGTAAAACTCAAACAATTAAGGATATAATTGAAAATAAAAATGAAATAACTAAGGATATCATCAATTCAAAAAAACCTTTGATTGTATTAGGTGAGTCATTTTTAGAGTTAAAATCAGCAAATTATTTATTTTATTCCTTAAAAGAATTTTTGTCTAAGAACAATAAATTTACTCAAGATTGGAATCCTCTAAATATTTTATCTACAGATGCATCTACAGTAGGAAGTATTGATTTGGATTTAGTTGACCAAAATAATAGTATTTTAGACGATCTTAAACAAAATAAATTTGAAATTATTTATCTTCTTAACCAGGATAATCTTGATTTTATCAAAAAAGATGAATTTATAATTTATCAAGGAACACATGGAGATAAAGGGGCAGAAATTGCAGATATAATTTTACCTGGTGCAGCATATACTGAGCAATCTGGATACTTTACTAATTTAGAAGGTAGAATTCAAAAAGCCTTTAAAGCCTCATATCCTCCAGGAGACTCAAAAGAAGATTGGCAAATAATTAATGAAATTGCTGAAACAATGAACAACCGTAAACTTTTTAATGATAAAGATGAGCTTGAAAGTAGTATGTTTAATTACCTGAGTCTTAAAAAAGATAAGCAAAAGGAAACTTTGAAAACTAATATTGAGACAAATGAATTTATAAATGAGGATTTAAAAGTTGAATTTAAAGATTATTATTTTTCTAATGTGGTAGCAAGAGCATCAAAGACTATGCTTGATTGTAATAATTCTAAAATTGATATTAAGCGAACAGGTACTGAGGGTTGATAAATGGAATATTTTGATATTATATTTCAAGAGGTTTATAAAATTTTATTTTTACTAGTTCCAGTTTTAGTTTCTGTAGCAATGATCGTTTGGTTAGATAGAAGAGTTTGGGCTTTTGTTCAAAAAAGACAAGGACCTAATGTTGTTGGACCTTTTGGACTTCTTCAATCACTTGCAGATGCTTTAAAATATATTTTTAAAGAAATAATCATACCAGCTAGTTCCAATAAAGTTATTTTTATTCTTGCACCGATAATAACTATGACATTAGCTTTAATAGCTTGGGCAGTTATTCCTTTCAATGAAGGTCAAGTTCTAGCAAACATTAATGTTGGAATTTTATATATATTTGCTGTCTCTTCTTTAGGTGTTTATGGAATTATTATGGGTGGATGGGCTTCAAACTCCAAATATCCATTTTTAGGAGCTATAAGGTCTGCAGCACAGATGGTATCATATGAAGTTTCAATAGGCATAATTATAATTAATGTATTATTATGTGTAGGTTCATTAAATTTAAGTGATATTGTATTAGCTCAACAGGAAATGTGGTTTATAATTCCATTATTCCCCATGTTTGTTATTTTTTTTATTTCATCTTTAGCTGAAACTAATAGACCTCCATTTGACCTTCCTGAAGCAGAGGCAGAATTAGTTGCTGGATATCAAACAGAATATTCTGGAATGATGTATGCAATGTTTTGGTTGGGGGAATATGCAAATATTTTATTAATGTGCGCACTAGGATCAATTTTATTTTTAGGAGGCTGGTTATCACCCATAGATATATATCCTTTTACTTTGGTTCCGGGAGCAGTTTGGTTAATATTTAAAATTCTTTTTTTGTTTATTCTTTTTGCTCTAGTTAAAGCAACTGTCCCAAGATATAGATATGATCAATTAATGAGATTAGGATGGAAGATATTTTTACCGTTTTCATTAATTTATGTAGTATTAACAGCAAGTTATCTTTTTTATTTTAACCTTTTGCCAACAAACTAAATGAAAATCGCTAGATTTATTAAAACTATATTGATGGTCGACTTTGTAAGTGGATTATTAATTGCTGTTAAAGAAATGTTCAAATCAAAAAAAACTATTAATTATCCTTTTGAAAAAGGAAAAATTAGCCCAAGATTTAGAGGTGAACATGCCCTCAGAAGATATCCAAATGGTGAAGAAAGGTGTATAGCTTGTAAATTATGTGAAGCAGTATGCCCTGCACAAGCTATTACTATCGAGTCCACACAAAGAGAAGATGGAAGTAGAAAAACAACTCGATACGATATAGATATGATGAAATGTATCTATTGTGGTCTATGTGAAGAATCCTGTCCTGTGGATGCAATTGTGCAAGGACCAAATTTTGAATTTTCTACTGAAACTAGAGAAGAACTGTATTACACTAAGGAAAAGCTCCTTGATAACGGAGATAGATGGGAAAATATTTTAGCTGCAAATATTAAATCAGACAATCCTTACAGATAATTGATGATAGCTCACGCAATTTTTTTTTATGTTTTTTCTTTAATAGCTATTATTTCTGCAATAATGGTTACGGTCTCTAAAAATACAGTTCATTCAGTATTTTTTTTAATTTTAGATTTCATAAGCATTTCTTGTCTCTTTATTATGATTGGAGCAGAATTTTTAGGTATGATTATGCTAATCGTCTACGTTGGTGCAGTAGCAGTTCTTTTTTTATTTGTTGTTATGATGTTAAATGTAGCTCAACAAAAAAATCAATGGTTATTATCTGAGGATAGTTCTGGACATATACCCATTGGGCTCATTATTAGTGCTTTAATATTCTTTGAATTAATTATTGTTATTGGTGGTTGGAAGTATAAGCCCGATTTGTTTAATTCAGATAATTTACAAATATCTAGTGAACTTAGTAACACTCATTCTTTAGGGCAAATTTTATATACAGATTACATTCATGTCTTTCAAATAAGTGGAATGATTTTATTAATTGCAATGATAGGTGCGATTGTTCTTACTTTTAGACAAAGAGAAGGTGTAAAAAAACAAAGCTATATCAAACAAATTTCTAGAGAAAGATCCGAAGGAGTAGAGGTTTTAGATGTGCCATCTAATAAGGGAGTAAAAATTGATGATTGAAATTGGCTTGGGACATTATCTAACTTTAGGGGCAGTAATTTTTACAATTGGTATAGTTGGAATTTTTTTAAATAGAAAAAATATTATTGTAATTTTAATGAGTATTGAGCTTATCTTGTTAGCAGTTAACATAAATTTAGTTTCGTTCTCAATATATTTAAATGACTTATCAGGACAGGTCTTTACTTTATTTATTTTAACTGTCGCCGCAGCTGAGGCTGCTATAGGTTTAGCAATAATAGTTGTTTACTATAGAAACTCTGGAACCATCCGAGTTGAAGAAATTGATAATTTAAAAGGTTAATATGGAAATTGCAATTATAGCATTACCTTTAATAGCTTCAATAATATCTGGTTTTTTTGGAAAATTTATTGGTGATAGAAATTCAGAAATTATTACTAGTTTTTTAGTAACTATTTCTGCGATTTTATCCGCAGTAGTTTTATATGAAGTTATTATCAATCAATATCAAGACAATATAATTATAGCTAAATGGATTAGCTCTGGATCGTTGGATGTAAATTGGTCGATGAAGATAGATCCTTTATCTGCAGTGATGTTAGTAGTTGTAACTTCTGTTTCATCCTTAGTTCATATTTATTCTATCGGTTATATGTCCCATGACCCTCATAAGCCAAGATTTATGGCTTATTTGTCTTTATTTACTTTTGCAATGTTGATGTTGGTAACTTCTGATAATTTTATTCAATTATTCTTTGGTTGGGAAGGTGTAGGTTTATGTTCATATTTTTTAATTGGATTTTGGTTTAAAAAAGATACTGCTAATTCAGCTGCTATTAAAGCCTTTTTAGTTAATAGGGTAGGAGATTTCGGTTTTGCTTTGGGAATTTTTTTAATTTTTTATTTGTTTGGTACTGTAAATTATTCAGAAGTTTTTGAGTTAATTCCAACTATTGCTGATAAGAATTTATTATTTCTAGGCTTTAATATTAATGCTATTGATTTGATTTGTTTGCTTTTATTCGTTGGAGCGATGGGTAAGTCAGCTCAGATTTTTCTTCACACATGGCTACCAGATGCTATGGAAGGTCCAACACCAGTTTCGGCACTTATTCATGCTGCAACTATGGTTACAGCAGGTGTTTTTTTAGTTGTAAGATGTTCACCTATTTATGAATATTCAGAGCTAGCATTAAATGTCATTACAATTGTAGGTATGAGCACAGCCTTTTTTGCAGCGACAGTTGCACTTGTTCAAACAGATATTAAAAAAATAATTGCTTATTCAACTTGTAGTCAACTTGGTTATATGTTTTTTGCTGCAGGTGTAGGCGCATATAATGTTGCGATGTTTCATTTATTTACACATGCATTTTTTAAAGCTCTTTTATTTTTAGGATCAGGTTCAGTTATTCACGCTTTTAAAAATGAGCAAAATATAAATAAAATGGGGGGAGTTTGGAAAAAATTACCTTATACCTATACATTAATGATAATAGGTACTTTAGCTTTAACTGGCTTTCCTTTTTTATCAGGATTTTATTCTAAAGATGCAATTATAGAATTTGCGTATTTAAGAGGAAATACCACTGGATATTACGCAGCGGGGATTGGTATTATTACTGCATTTCTTACATCAATTTATTCATGGAGATTAATTTTTAAAACTTTTCATGGAGATTATAATAATAAAGATATCAAGATCGAAGAAACTCACGAGTCACCTTTGGTGATGTTAATACCTTTAATTTTTCTTTCTATAGGCGCTATATTTGCAGGTTATACCTTTAAAGAACTATTTCTAGGTTATGGGGGAATAAATAATTTTTGGCAAGAGTCAATTTTTTTTCTAGAGCCATTAAGTACTGATCATCCACCTTTTTGGTTTTTAGTATTAACTCCTATTTTAGTAATTTTATCAATACCAGTTGCTTATTACTTATTTGTAAAAAACAAAAATTTATCTAATCAAATTGCTAATGTTAATAAACCTTTATATCAATTTTTAATTAATAAATGGTATTTTGATGAGCTGTATGATGTCTTATTTGTAATTCCATCAAAAAAAATAGGATTATTCTTATGGAAGTTTTTTGATATCAAAATAATTGACGGCTTTGGTCCTGACGGTATTTCATCATTCATTAAAAAGTGTTCTTTAAAAGCTAATAAATTTCAAAGTGGATTTATATATCAATATGCATTTGTAATGTTACTTGGTTTCTCTGCTTTATTAACTTTTCTAATTGTCAAATAATGAATTTTCCTATTCTTTCTTCTTTAATACTATTACCTGCGGTTGGGGCTCTTTTTCTTTTTTTTACAAGGAGTAACAAAGAAAATAATATCACAGTAAAATATGTTGCATTATTTACCTCATTAGTAAATTTTTTTTTATCGATTTATTTATGGATATTATTTGATCAATCAACATCAGAATTTCAGTTTGTTGAGGATAGAGTTTGGATTAAAGATCTAATAAATTATAAAGTAGGTATTGATGGTATCTCAATATTATTTATTATTTTAACAACTTTTATAACACCTCTATGTATAGTTTCTGTCAATAACTCTATTAAAAACAGACTAAGTGAATTTCTCATTGCAATCTTAATTATGGAGTCTTTTATGATTGGAGTTTTTTGTTCATTAGATTTAGTAGTCTTTTATTTATTTTTTGAGGCTGGTTTAATTCCAATGTTTTTGATTATTGGAATTTGGGGTGGCACAAGAAGAGTTTACTCTGCATTTAAGTTCTTTCTGTTTACCTTGCTAGGCTCTGTATTAATGCTAATAGCTATAATCTCAATATACTGGATATCAGGCACAACTGATGTAGTTCAACTTTATGAATTAGGAATTGATGCTAAATATCAAAATCTTTTATGGTTGGCCTTTTTTAGTTCTTTTGCTGTTAAAACTCCTATGTGGCCTGTTCACACTTGGTTACCAGATGCACATGTAGAGGCTCCGACAGCAGGATCAGTATTATTAGCAGCAATTTTACTTAAAATGGCAGGTTATGGATTTATAAGATTTTCTCTAGGTTTATTTCCTATTGCATCAGAAATTTTTACACCATTAATTTACACTTTAAGTGTTATCGCAATTATTTTCACATCCTTAATTGCTTTAATGCAAGAGGATATGAAAAAATTAATTGCATATTCATCTGTAGCTCACATGGGTTTTGTTACTTTAGGAATTTTTACAATTCAACAGCAAGGTCTCGAAGGAAGTATTTTACAAATGATAAGTCATGGGTTAGTTGCAGCGGCACTCTTTTTATGTGTTGGTGTAGTTTATGATCGAATGCATTCGAGATTAATAAACACTTATGGTGGTATTGTAAGTATTATTCCCAAATACTCAGTTTTATTTATGTTATTTACATTAGCAGCTTTAGGTCTACCAGGAACAAGTGGTTTTGTTGGTGAATTTTTAATTTTAATGGGAGCATTTAAAGATAATTTTTTAGTCGCTGTAATTGCAAGTTTGGGAGTGATAATTGGAGCAGCATATATGCTTTGGTTATATAAAAGAGTGGTTTTTGGAAAGCTAGTTAATTCAGATTTAAAGCAAATGGTAGATCTAAATAAATCTGAATTATTTATTTTATCGTGTTTAGCTGTACCAACGTTATTTTTTGGGTTTTATCCAGAACCTCTTATAAATACTATTGAAGTTTCTATCAGCAACTTGATAAAGGTATATAACTTTAATTTAATTAGTAATTAAATATGACCAATTTAGCTTTAGTTTTTCCAGAAATTTTTCTTTCTTTATCAATAATGTTTCTTCTTATTTTAGGGGTCTTTAAGAAAAATAGTTCCAAATTGATTCAAAATATTTCATTAATTATTTTACTTATTACTTCTGTAATTACTTTAAATGAAACTTTAGGAATTCAAGAAACATTATTATTTAACTCTAGTGTTGTAATTGATTATTTATCATCTTTTATGAAAATTGTTACGTTGTTAGCTGCCTTTTTGGTTTTGGTAATCTCTTCAAATTATTTAAAGCTTTTAAAGATTTTTAAAATTGAATATCCAATTTTAATTTTAAGTTCAGTACTTGGTATGATGATAATGATCAGTTCAAATGATTTAATTGTATTTTATATGGGTCTAGAACTTCAATCACTAGCTTTATATGTTTTAGCTACTTTTAATAGGGATCAACTTAAGTCTTCAGAAGCTGGTTTAAAATATTTTGTTTTGAGTGCGTTGTCTTCAGGTTTATTACTTTATGGTTGTTCATTAATCTATGGGTTTACAGGCTCAACTAATTTTAACATTATTGCTAATCAACTAAATTCAAACGAATATGCAATCACTTTTGGTATAGTCTTTATTCTAGTCGGTCTAGCATTTAAGATTTCTGCTGTGCCATTTCATATGTGGGCTCCTGATGTTTATGAGGGATCACCAACATCAGTTACATTATTTTTTACAATGGTTCCCAAAATAGCAGCACTAACTGTGTTTATTAGATTTTTATATGTTCCTTTTTTAAACTTGATAGATCAGTGGCAAATGATTTTGATTTTTTTATCAATAGCATCAATGCTTTTCGGGGCAATAGCAGCCATAGGCCAAACAAATCTTAAAAGACTAATTGCTTATAGCTCAATAGGCCATGTGGGTTATACTTTGGCTGGAGTAGCAACAGGTTCTAATGATGGAATTCAAAGCTCAGTTATTTACATAACTATTTATATATTAATGAACTTAGGTTTATTTTCATGTCTATTAATGATGAAGAGAAATAATAAATACTTTGAAGATATTGAAGATCTTTCAGGCTTATCAAAAAATCATCCATTAATGTCGTTATCATTATTAGTGATCTTATTTTCTTTGGCTGGAATTCCACCACTAGCTGGTTTTTTTGCAAAGTTTTATATTTTTAAATCAGTTTTAGAACAATCAATGTATTTTTTGGCTATAGTTGGTTTGCTATCAACCGTAGTAGCAGCTTTTTATTACTTAAGAATAATTAAAATAATGTATTTTGATAAAGAAAAAAGAAAAGTATGATACTGATCATAGCTTATGGTTAAAATTTTCTTTAATGTTTTCAACACTATTAATTCTAATTTACTTCATATTTCCAAGTCAATTAATTGAAGTTGTTTCTAGAATTAATATTATTTGATGAAATTTAAAATTTTTAGATTTAAAAAAGTTAACAGTACTAATAATACTGCTATTAGAATAATACAAAATTCGAATTTAAATTATGGAATGGTCATTTCAGAAATGCAAAACAATGGTCGAGGTCAATATGGAAAAAAATGGATTTCTTATAAAGGAAATTTATTTATAAGTTTTTTTTACAATCTAGAAAACTTTACTGTTTCTGTAAAACAATTAACAAAAATTAACTGTTTATTAGTAAAAAAATTGTTGTCTTTATATTGTAAAAATAAGATCATCTTTAAAAAACCAAATGATTTATTAATACATAGAAAAAAGATTTGTGGGATACTTCAAGAAACTTTAGTTAAACTAAATAAAAAATATTTAATTGTTGGAATAGGTATAAATTTGATAAAAAATCCGTATATAAGAAATTATCCAACAATTAATCTTTTAGATTTGACTAAAAAGAAAATATCGAAAAGTAAAATAGAAAATGAGATTAAAAAAATTTTTGAATTTAAACTAAGCAAATTTTGTAACTAAGAAAGAATAACTAATGTTTATTTTTGGTGATATAGGTAATTCTGAAACTAAGGTTTTTTTAGTTAGTTCAAATAATAGAATTATAAAAAATATCAATTTTCCATCAAATAAGATTAATGAAAAAAATTTAAATTCAAAGTTTAAGATTTTAACTAGAGATTTTAAAAAAATAAGGAAAATACTTTTTTGTAGTGTTGTACCTAAATCTTTTAGTTTAATTAAAAAATTTTTATCTAAAAAGACCAAGATAAGATGTTATGAAGTAAAAGATCTCAATTTAAAATCATTAATAAATATTAAAGTAAATTACAAACAAGTAGGCTCAGACAGATTAACTAATGCAATTAGTTTATTAGATTACAAAGATAACTTTATAATTTTAGACTTTGGTACTGCTACAACTTTTGATGTATTGATAAATAAAACCTACAGAGGAGGAGTTATCGCACCTGGGATTAAGTTATCTTTAAATACCTTGTCTGACAAAGCAACTTTAATTCCAAAAGTAAACCTTAAGAAAATTAAAAAAGTTGTTGGTGTCGATACAATTAGCGCTGTTAGGTCTGGCTTTTTTTGGGGCTACGCTGGTTTAATTGACAATATTGTCAATTTGATTAAGAAAGAAACAAATAAATCATTTAAACTGGTTATTACAGGAGGTTTTTCTGATTTATTTAAAGAGTCAATAAAAACTAAACTAACTAAAGATAAAGAAATTACTATTAAAGGATTAATCAAAATTTCCAAACTAATTAAATAAATGAAAGATGAATTATTATTTTGTCCTTTAGGAGGATCTGGTGAAATTGGAATGAACATGAACCTTTTTGGTTATGGTCAACCTGGAGATCATAAATGGATTATGGTTGATATAGGTGTAACATTTGCAGATGACACTGTTCCAGGTGTAGATCTTATTTATCCAGACCCAGGATTTATTGTTGAACGTAAAGACAATTTATTAGGCATTGTTTTAACCCATGCTCATGAAGACCATATTGGAGCAATAGCGCATTTATGGCCAAAACTAAAATGTAAAATTTTTGCTACACCTTTTACAGCAATTTTAATAAGAGAAAAATTTAAAGAAAAACATATAGATATAACAAATGATTTAAAAATTGTTGAATTGAACGGCAAAGTATCTCTTGAGCCTTTTAATATTGAATACATAACATTAACCCACTCGATATTAGAACCTAATGGACTAAGAATTCAAACTCCAGCTGGAGTAATATTACATACGGGTGATTGGAAGGTTGATCCAAATCCTTTAGTAGGAGGTGAAATAAATTCCAAGAGATTAAAGGAAATAGGTGATGAAGGAGTTCTTGCTATGATTTGTGACTCTACAAATGTTTTTAGTGCAGGTAGGTCAGGATCCGAATTAGATGTTAGAAAAAATTTATTGAATATTATGAGTCGTTTAAAAAAAAGAATTATAATAACTTCTTTTGCTTCAAATGTAGCCAGAATGGAGACGGCTTTTTATTGTGCAGAAAAAACAGGTAGGCAAATTTCTCTTGTTGGAAGGTCAATGCATAGAATTTATAAAGCTGCAAGACAATGTGGTTATTTAAAAAATACAATCGAACCAATTGACTCTAGAGAGGCTAAAAATTTTTCTAGAGAAAAAATTGTTTATTTATGTACTGGTAGTCAAGGTGAACCCATGGGTGCAATGATGAGAATCTCAAGTTATATACACCCAGATGTATTTATTGAAAAAGGTGATGCGGTTATCTTCTCTTCAAAAATTATACCTGGAAATGAGAAAAAACTTTATAAATTACACAACCAATTAGTTAAAGACGGAATTGAAGTTATTTCCGAGGAGACAGAATTTATTCATGTTTCAGGTCATCCTAATCGTGAAGATCTTCGGGATATGTATCAATGGGTAAAACCAAAATGTGTCATTCCAGTTCATGGTGAACATAGACATATGATTGAACATATAAATTTTGCTAAAGAGATGCAGGTACCACATCCTGTACAAGTTGAAAATGGAGATATTGTTAAATTATATCCAGGTAATGCACCTGAAGTTTATGATAAAGCACCAAGTGGAAGATTATATTTAGATGGCAATATTAGCGTTGAGGAAGACTCTCAATCAATAAAAGATAGAAAAAATTTAAGTTCAAATGGATATTTAGAGGTAACTATTTTAATTACACCTAAGGGAAATATCCATAATAGTCCTATAGCTTCATTTAGAGGTTTACCAATTTATGAAAAAGAGGAATTTATATATGGCTTAGAAGATGAGATAGAAAAAACAACAAGATCCTTTAAGATAAGTAGTAAACAACAAGAACATAATTTGATAGATGCACTCAAAATTGCTTGTAGGAAATTTACTAAGGAAAAGACAGGTAAAAAGCCATTTACAAATATTAATTTAGTCAGAATTTAATGAGCCCAACAGGTCTTGCTATAATCTATATAATAATTTGGTGGATAGTATTTTTTGCAATATTACCAATTGATGTAGAAAGAAAAAAGTCAATTAAAATAGAAGGCGAAGATCCAGGATCACCAGAAAATCCAAAAATGTTAAAAAAATTCCTTTATTGTACTGGAATAACAACGATTTTGTTCATCATAATATATTTATTAATGAAATTTGAATATTTAAATTTAAGAAATATAATCATTTAACATGCTAATTTCTAAATCATTTATACCTATTTTAAAAAACAATCCTTCAGAAGCAAAAATTAAATCTCACCAATTAATGCTTAGAGTTGGAATGATCAAACAATCATCAGCAGGAATTTATTCATGGTTACCATTAGGTTTTAAAGTGATGAAAAAAAATTGAACAAATAGTAAGAGAAGAACAAAATAAGATTGGAGCACAAGAAATTTTGATGCCAACAATTCAATCTAGTGAAATATGGAAAGAAAGTGGTCGCTATGAAGACTATGGAGAAGAAATGTTGAGGATTAAAGATCGTCAAGACCGTGAAATGCTTTATGGCCCAACTAATGAAGAACTTGTAACAGATATATTCAGATCATCATTAAAATCGTATAAATCTCTTCCTCAACTTTTATATCATATTCAATGGAAATTTAGAGATGAAATAAGACCAAGATTTGGAATTATGAGATGTAGAGAATTTTTCATGAAGGATGCATATTCTTTTGACGTAAATGATGAAGAAGCTTTCTTCTCTTATAATAAGTTTTTTTTATCTTATTTAAAAACATTTAAGAGATTAGATCTAACAGCTATACCCATGGCGGCAGATACGGGACCAATAGGAGGAAATCTTTCACATGAATTTATAATTTTAGCTGAAACAGGAGAAAGTAAAATTTTTACTGATAAAAGAGTATTCGATTTGAATAGCGACGGAACTAAACTTGAAAAAAAATCTTTAGAAGATTTAAGAAAAAAATATGAACAGTTTTATTCAGTAACAGATGAAAAATTTAATAAAGAGGAATTTGAAAAAAAAGTTTCAGAGCAAAATAGATTAATAACTAAAGGTATTGAAGTAGGTCATATATTTTATTTTGGAGATAAATATTCAAAACCAATGGGTGCTTCAGTTGATTTACCAGGAGGAAAAAAAGATTTTGTTAAAATGGGGTCCTATGGGATTGGCGTATCAAGATTAGTAGGTGCCATAATCGAAGCAAAATATGATGAAAAAAATGAAGTCATGAAATGGCCAATTTCTGTTGCACCATATGATATTGCGATAATTCCTATGATGAATAAAAATGATAATTCTATTTTAGATAAATCTAATAAAATAAGTATAGAATTAGAAAATAATGGTATTGAGACCATAATAGACGACACAGATGAAAATTTATCGTCAAAGATAAAAAAAATGAATTTAATAGGTGCTCCATATCAAATTATTATTGGAAAAAAAACAGAAGGTGAGATACTTGAGTTTCAAGAAGTTGGAAAAGAACCAAAAAAAATAAGCCTTAAAGAGATAATTAAGATTTTAAAAGAACAAAAAGTAAAAAATTGATTTCCACGCTAGAAAAAGAAATTACATTTAGATTTTTGAAAGCTAGAAAAAAAGATGGTTTTCTAAATGTTATTTCAATTTTTTCATTTATCGGAATAGGTTTGGGGGTTGCTGTTCTAATAATTGTTATGTCAGTAATGAATGGATTTAGAACTGAATTGATTAATAAAATTGTAGGTTTTAATTCACATATAACTGTAGAACCTTATGAAGAAATAATTGAAATTGATAAATTAAAAAAAACAAATTTAAATTTGATTTCAGAAAATCTGATCTTAAGTAATTCTGGAGAATCTATAATAATAAAAAAAGATAAATCTAAAGGTTTAGTTCTCAGGGGATACTCGAGAAAGGATTTTTCAAGTCTTAAAATTATAAATGATGACACATTTGTTGGTAATAAAAATGGTTTAATTGAGAATTATATATCAATAGGAAAAGAGCTAAGTTTTACTCTCGGCCTTAAAATTGGTGATGATATTACAATTATGTCATCGTCAGGCATAGGAACTATAATAGGTAGTCTTCCTAAAAAGAAAACCTTTACAGTTATTTCACTTTTTGAGAGTGGTTTAGCTGACTTTGATAACAATATTGCATTTATCAATTTAGACACTTTAAATGAGTTTTTTAATTTAGATAAAAAAGATACAAATTTAGAAATTTACTTAAAAAATCCACAAAATATAGAAGATCAAAAAATAGTTGTTCAAA
This sequence comes from uncultured Pelagibacteraceae bacterium, assembly GCA_902515605.1. Classification (GTDB taxonomy): domain Bacteria; phylum Pseudomonadota; class Alphaproteobacteria; order Pelagibacterales; family Pelagibacteraceae; genus Pelagibacter. Next base: position 322 of record CABXVQ010000005.1, on the reverse strand, counting down.
AAATATTTCCTAATGATTTTGTTTATAGTTGGGCCGATATGAATAGTTCATTATTTTCAGCTTTAAAGGTTGAAAGAAATGTAATGTTTATAATACTTTCATTAATAATTGTTGTTGCTGCTTTCAATATAATTTCTGGTTTGACAATTTTAGTTAAAAATAAAACACGTGATATAGCCATTTTAAAATCTATAGGGGTTTTAAATAAGTCTATAATTAAAATATTTTTTTTAGTTGGTGTAATTATTGGTACCTCAGCAACAATTTTTGGAATTTTATTAGGCGTTACATTTTCATTATATGTTGAAAATTTACGACAATT
>CABXVQ010000004.1:0-52786 GCA_902515605.1 uncultured Pelagibacteraceae bacterium | reverse complement strand
ACAAAAGAAATAGAAAAATTAAATATTTTAAACGCTAGTCTTTTAGCAATGAAAAGAGCTATAAAAAAACTAAAAAAAAAACCAACTCTTACTCTAATTGATGGAAATAAATTGCCTGAAATAAAAAATTATAAACTTAAATCAGTAATAAAAGGAGATCAAAAAATACCTTCAATTTCTGCAGCATCAATTATCGCTAAAGTTACACGTGATAAAATGATAACTAAATTAGCAAAAAAATTTAAAGGTTATAAATGGGATCAAAATTATGGATATGGAACGAAACATCACTTAAAAGCCATAAAAGATCTAGGAATTACAAGTCATCATAGAAAAAAGTTTTCACCAATTAATAAAATAAAATAGGTTTCACGTAGAAACACTATATCTTGTTATCTTAAAAAATTTTGATACAAGTCGAATCCAAATAATTCAATCCTAGGTTGACCCAAGAATCTTTTTAGAGTCTAATTTATTTTTACAAATGAATTTTAATTTTAAAAATAAATTAATTAATGGTGACAGCTTAAAGGAATTAAAAAAAATTCCCGATGAATCTTTCGATTTAGTTTTTGCAGATCCTCCTTACAATCTTCAATTAAAAAGTGAATTAACAAGACCTGATAGATCTAAAGTAAATGCAGTAAACGATAAGTGGGATCAATTTGAAAGTTTTAAAAAATATGATGATTTTACTTATGCTTGGCTAAGTGAATGTAAAAGAATTTTAAAAAAAGATGGAGCTATTTGGGTGATTGGTAGTTATCACAACATTTTTAGAGTTGGTGCTACAATTCAAAATTTAGGCTTTTGGATCTTAAATGATGTTATTTGGAATAAAAAAAATCCGATGCCAAACTTTAGAGGAACTCGTTTTACTAATGCTCATGAAACTTTAATTTGGGCCTCTAAATCAGAGAAATCAAAATATACTTTTAACTATCAATCTTTAAAGTGCTTAAATGATGACCTTCAAATGAGATCTAATTGGGATCTGCCTATTTGTAACGGAGCAGAAAGACTGAAAAAGAATGGAAAAAAAGTACATTCAACTCAAAAACCTGAAGCTTTACTTCATAGAATTTTATTAGCAACTTCAAATAAAAATGATTTGATTTTAGACCCTTTTTTAGGCTCTGGAACAACAGCAACCGTTGCGAAAAAATTAGGTAGAAATTATTACGGTATAGAAAAAGAAAAAACTTATTTCAAAGCTGCTGAACAAAGATTAAGAAATACAGAACCTATTGAAGACAATTATCTAGATACCATTAAAAATAATAGATCTAAGCCAAGGATACCTTTTGGTTCATTGGTAGAATTAGGAATAATAAAACCAGGAACAACTATTTTTGATAATAAAAAGAAAATAAGTGCAAAAATCATGGCTGATGGAAGCATTAAACACGCTCAAACAGAGGGCTCAATTCATAAAGTAGCAGCAACAATTTTGGGTGCTGAAAGTTGTAATGGATGGACTTATTGGCACTATAATTTGGATGGCGCTGTAGTCCCAATCGATCATTTAAGACAAAAATTAATTTCAAAAAATTAATTTCTATATACTTTTCCCAAGTAAGACTCTAAAAACCTTTTGTTTTTAACTAATCTTTTTAGAAAAATGTTTCTAAAAAAAATAGTTAAAGGATTAGATAAATGAAAAGCAAACTGATTAAATTTTGATCTGATATTAACCATTTTTGTTTTGTTAACTCTATTCTTAAAAAAATTACTTTCTGTACTATTTTCGATACTTTTAAATAAATCATAAGCACCTTCAATAGACTGTGATGCACCCTGAGCAAATGATGGTGGAAAAGCAAAAAAAGCATCACCAATAAAATGAATATTATTATTTTGTAATTTATAGAAATTTTCACTTACAAATACTGGAAATATTTTTAGTTCTTTTAGATCTTTTAAAAAGTTTTTATTTCTTGAAGGAAATTTTTCTAATACTTTTTTGATAAATGAACTATCACTAAATAATGAGTAATTTTTTTGTTCTTCTACTGAGAGTTGGTATTTCATTATAGCTATAAAATTTAAGTCTCCATTTGGATTGACTGGATAAATCACATGATGAAAGTCTGAATCTAAAAATAAAGCAATATTTTTAATATCAATATTTTCAGGAGATTTATTTAAGATGCCTCTAATAGCTAATGTATTATTATATTTAGGTTTTGCCTCATCATTAGACATAATACTTTTACTTTTTGAAAAAACTCCGTCAGAAATAATTAAATAATCACATTCTTTTACTTCAGCATTTTCAAAAGAAAGTTTAATTTTTTTGTCTTTTTGGTCTATTTTTGAAATGTTATAGCCAGTCCTTATCAAACCTTCCAAATCTGTTTTTAAAAAATTTATTAAAGATGATCTTTTCAATGTGGTATACTTACAATCTTCTGAATTAAATTCTGTGATATCTAACTCACATATTTTATCTAAACTTTTATTTGAATAAAAATTGATTTTTTCTGGAGTAAATTTTTCATTATTATGTAATTTTTCAAATCCAATTTCATTTAAAAGTTTGATACTGTTAACTGATAATTGTACACCATAACCCTCATCTAAATTAATTGAGGTATTTTTTTCATAGATTGTAATTTGATAATTAGGATTTTTTTTAAATAAATTAGTAATGAATAATCCTGAAATTCCAGCACCTAAGATCGCTATTTTTTTCATTAATTTCTCATTAAATATTTCACAATTTTTTTTGTAAATGATGGTAGCATGTAATTGTCTAATTTTTTTTCATTTATCCAATAAGGTGATTGAAATTTTCTGGTATTTTTCAAATATTTAATTTTTATATTCATGTTCATATTTGACATTTTAAAGTTTAAATTTTCATCAAAATTTTTTGGTTTTGATAACTCTTCCATAGGAAATATCGTTAAATTTTTTAAAAAATTAAACCTAGTATTTTTAATCAGTAAATATCTTTGATTTTTTTTATAAACTTTTAAAAGAAAGTACTTGTTTATGTTTTTTTTATTTTTTTTTGTTAAATTAAAATCTTTTTTAAGTAACGACTTACACTTCTTTGAAATAGGACATCGATGACATAAAGGATTGGTTGGTTTACAAATTAATGCTCCTAATTCCATCAAAGCTTGAGCATAATCACTAGGTCTTGATGACGTTCCAAATATTGATTTTTTTTTTATAAGATTATCTTTTTGAATATCTCTATCTTTTTTTAAATACAAATATCGCTTTAGAACTCTTTCTATATTTCCATCCATTGGTATGTAAGGTTTATCAAATGCAATTGATAAAATTGCACTTGCAGTATAATTTCCTATCCCAGGAAGTGATATCAAATCTTCAAAATTATCAGGCAACTTTCCGTTAAAGTTTTTAATAATTTTTTGTGCAGTTTTTTTTAGATTTCTAACTCTAGAATAGTATCCAAGTCCTTCCCATAATTTTATTAATTTTTTGTTCTGGACTTTTGAAAGAGCTTTTAAATTTGGGACATCTTTTATAAATCGATTAAAATAAGGAATAACTGTTGCAACCTGTGTTTGTTGTAACATAAATTCACTTACTAATGTGTAATACTGTCTTTTTTGAAAAGAAACATTTTTTCGCCACGGTAATGATCTTTTATTTAAATCGTACCATTTAAGAATTTTTTTTGTTACTAATTGATCTTTCATATGCAATTTAAAAAATATACTAAGCAGAGAAACGGAAGCATTCAAGGATTAAGATCCTTCAAAGACACTTTGCCAAAAAATATCAAAAAGTTTATAAGTAAAAGAGGTCAAATTTATTCTGAAACTTTAAATAATTGGAAGCATATCGTAGGAGAAAATTTATTCAAAGTCTGCTATCCAAAATCGTATAAAAACTCTAATAAGTTTGGTGTTAGCACTTTAACGATAATGGTAAGAAGGGGTAATGAGGTTGATTTAGAGTATTCAAAAAAAGAGATCATTACTAGAATGAACACTTTTTTTGAGGACCAGGTGGTTGAGAAAATTAAATTGACTAGTTTTAATGATGAAAGAAAAATTATAGTTGAAAAAAATGATTTAAATTTAAATGTGACAAATAATAAATTTAAAGACAAAATTAGTAATGTTAAAAATGAAAAAATTAAAAAATCTTTACTAGAATTAACGAAAGTTTTTAAAGAAAAATGAAAAAAATTATAATTATTCTTGTTTTTTATTTTGTATCTACAATAAGTATTAGTGCAGAAACTAAACGGATAGTATCAGGAAATATAAATGCAAAAATTACTATAATTGCATATGAGTCTTTAACTTGCAGTCATTGTGCTGATTTTCATAAGGATGTTTATCCTCAATTAAAAAAAGATTATATTGATACTGGATTAGCTAAAATAGAGTTTAGACATTTTCCTCTCGATATTGCTGCTTTTAATGCTTCAAAAATTTCTCAATGTAATCAAGGTCATAGTTTAAAAATTCTAGAAAGTTTATATTCTAATCAACAAGTCTGGGTGAAAGGAAATACAATAGAGGAAGTAAATAATAATCTTAAAAAATTTATTGAAAAAGAAGGTTTCAATATTGACTTTGAAAAATGCATTAATAATAAAGAAATCGAAGATTTTGTTTTAAATGATCGAATCGAAGGAACAAAAAAATTTAAAGTAAATGCTACTCCTACGATAATTATCAACAACAAAAAGTTTGAAAAATCTCTAAATTATAAAAATTTAAAAAAATCTCTAGAAAAACTGATATAAGTTAACCCATGGAGTTTAAAAAAATCCAACTAAATGGGTTTAAATCTTTTGCGGATAAAACTAACTTTTTAATAGAAGACGGTTTAACAGGAATTGTTGGCCCTAATGGTTGTGGTAAATCTAATATTGTAGAGTCTCTAAGATGGGTTATGGGAGAAACGTCCGCCAAAAGCATGAGGGGTTCGGGTATGGAAGATGTAATATTTTCTGGTACCTCAAACAAAACATCAAAAAATATTGCTGAGGTTTCAGTCACGGTGGCAAATGAAAATAATGAAGGTCCTGTTCAGTTTAGAGACTTGAATGAAATAAGTGTTAGAAGAAAAATAGAAAAAGATAAAGGGTCTAAATTCTATATAAATAATAAAGAAGTAAGAGCAAGAGATGCACAGATGTTTTTTGCTGATTTGTCAACCGGCGCACACTCACCCTCTATGATTAGCCAAGGACGTATAGGTGCTTTAGTAACTGCAAAACCAACAGATAGAAGAGCTATTTTAGAGGAAGCAGCAGGAATATCTGGTTTACATGTTAGAAGACATGAGGCTGAACTGAGATTAGGCGCTGCTGAAAATAATTTAAAAAGAGCTGACGAGCTTAGAAGACAACAAGAAAAACAACTAGCTAATCTTCAAAAACAAGCTGAAGAGGCTACTAAATACAAAAATATGTCTGATGAGATTAAAAAGATAGAGGCAGGTTTATATTACTTAAAATTATTAGAAATTGATAAAGAAATTAAAATTGAAAATGAAATTAATACTGAAGCAGAAGGAGAAGTGAGTGGCTTCAATGAAAAAATTTCAGAAATTGAAAACTTTATAAAAACTGAAACTGAAAAAGTAAACCCTTTAAGAGAAAAAAATATAGAAAATCTTTCAAAAATACAAAGGCTTAATTTAGAATTGCAAGGACTTGATGAAGAAAATACAAGAATTCAAGATGAAATAGAAAATATAAAAAAGTCTCTTAGAACATTCGATGAAGATATCAATAGAGAAAAAGGAATTGTCATTGATGCAAATTCGAATGAAAAAAGACTTAAAGAGGAAAAAAGTGAACTTATTGAAATTGACTCTAAATATTATGATACTGAAAAAAAATCTAATGAGGATTTAGATAATTCAAAAAATAAATTAAGAAAAGAAATTGATAAAGTTAAGGAATTAATTAATTTGCAAAAAAATAGTGAAGCAATAGTTGTTTTAGAAAACTGTCAATTAATTATTGAGGAGTATGCAGATAGCTATAGTAAAAACCAAAATATCAAAAAAGATTCAGTAAAAAGAAACGAGAGAATAAGCATTATAGATAAGGAAATTGAGAGTTGGAAAAATTTACTATCAAATTCTGAAAAAATGGTTTCTGAGCTTACCGATAGAAAAAATAAATTGAATTTGCAATTGGAAAAATTAGATAATCAACCAAAATTACAAGCTGAAAAGAAAGGTCAAATTTCGGAAGGTCTAAGAATTTCTGAAAAAGAAAAGGAAGATAATGAGACTATAATTCATTCTACAGATGAAAAAATAGATACCCTACGAGCACAACTAAATGAAGTACAAGAACAATCGATTCAAATTAGAGAAAGAAAAGCAAGTTCTGGAGCAACGATTGAAGGTCTTAAAAAAAGAAAAAGTGATTTGATTGATAGAATAACTTCTGAACTAAATTTAACTGAGGAAAATATTCTAGAGAATTCGAGTTTGTATGGAGCCGAAGATCTTCCTGATGCTGTTAATCAAGAGGATTTACTTGATAAAAAAAGACAGGAAAGAGAGAAATTAGGATCAGTTAATTTAAAAGCTGATGAAGAAACTAACAAATATGAGGCAGAAATTAAAAAGATGGAACAAGATCGTGCTGATTTGGTGAGTGCAATTGTTAAACTGAAAGATAGTATTAATGAATTAAACCAAAAAGGAAGAGAGCGATTAATTGAAGCTTTTGAAAAAGTAAATAGAAAATTTAATGAAGTTTATACAAAACTTTTTAATGGTGGAAATGCTAAGTTAGAATTAGTTGATTCCGAGGACCCACTTGAAGCTGGTTTAGAAATGTTAGTAAGTCCTCCTGGAAAAAGACTCCAATCGATAACTTTGTTGTCTGGTGGTGAACAGGCTTTAACAGCACTATCCCTAATCTTTGCTGTTTTTTTAACAAATCCTTCACCAATTTGTGTGCTAGATGAAGTAGATGCTCCACTAGATGATGCCAATGTTACAAGGTTTTGTAGCTTGCTCGAAGAACTTATAAAAATTACAAATACAAAATTTATTATTGTAACTCACCATGCTTTAACCATGTCTAAAATGAACAGACTGTATGGTGTTACAATGCCCGAAAAAGGTATTAGCCAATTAGTTGCTGTTGATTTACAAAAAGCAGAAAGTATGGTTGCTTAAATAAATAAACAAAATGTCTAAAGATCCGTTTAAAACTCGCTTAGAGATTGCAAAAAAGAAGGTTTCTAAGAGAAATTTAGAGGACAAGAAACATAATCCGTCCTCAATTGGCACTGCTTTTAAGCTGAGTACTGAATTAGTGTCAGCAGTAGCAGTAGGGACAATTATTGGGTTTATTTTAGACAGGACCTTTGGTACTAAACCCTGGTTAATTTTAATATTTTTTTTTGTAGGTGTGATTGCTGGAATAACAAATGTAATCAAATCTGCTAAAAATATGCAAAAATAGATAAAACTTATGGCAGCAAATCCGATGACACAATTCGAAGTTTATAGAATTGGTCCAGAAATTAAAATAGGTACATTTGACATTTCTTTTACAAATGCAAGTTTATTTATGGTTATTAGCTCTTTAGCAATTTTGATTATTTTCAATTTGGGTTCAAAAAAAAATTCGATATTGCCAAATAAAATTCAACTGTTGGCTGAGCTCAGCTACTCTTTTGTTTCTAAAATGATAAGTGACACCGCGGGTTCAAAAGCAAAACCATATTTTTCATTTATTTTTTCATTATTTATGTTTGTACTTTTCTGTAATATGTTTGGCATGATCCCATACACTTTCACTGTTACAAGCCATATAATAGTGACTTTTGTGCTAGCTTCATTTATTTTTATTGGGGTAACAGTAATTGGATTTATAAAGCATGGCTTTGGTTACCTAAAATTGTTTGTTCCAAGTGGAGTACCAGTTATACTACTCCCTTTAATAGTGGTTATAGAAATTATATCATATTTAAGTAGACCAATTAGTTTATCTGTAAGACTTTTTGCAAATATGATGGCTGGACATACTATGATGAAAGTTTTCGGAGGCTTTGTAATCAGCCTCGGAATTGTCGGTGGATGGCTTCCACTGAGTTTTTCGGTTGCTTTAACAGGTTTGGAGATCTTAGTTGCTTTTCTTCAAGCATATGTTTTTGCAATCTTAACCTGCATCTATTTAAATGATGCATTAAACTTACACCATTAAACAACATAGGAGGATATAATGGAATTAGAAGCAGCAAAAATGATCGGAGCAGGTTTAGCAGCAATAGCTTTAGCCGGTGCCGGTGTAGGAATTGGAATAATTTTTGGAAATTATTTGTCTGGAGCGATGAGAAATCCATCAGCAGCACAAAAACAATTTCCTAATTTGCTTTTAGGTTTTGCTTTAGCAGAAGCAACAGGATTATTTGGATTGGTAGTAGCGTTAATTATTCTATTTGCATTTTAAATTTAATGATTAAAAAAATTTTTTTTCAGTCGATTTTTTTTAATTTCTTTTTTTTAAAAGAAGTTTTTGCTGCTGAAAGTGGAGGTATGCCTCAATTAAACCCTGAATTTTGGATTTCACAAATATTCTGGCTTACACTAACTTTTGGAATTCTTTATATAGTTTTATCAAAACTTATATTGCCTAAAATAAGTGCTAATTTAGAGTTAAGAAAATCTCAAATACAAGATAATATTGAGGCCGCAGAAAAACAAAGAAAAGATAGCGAGTCTAAACTTAAAGAATACGATGATATTATTTTTAAAAGTAAGTTAGAGGCAAAAAATATTTTTAAAGACTCAAGAGAAAAAGTAATTAAGGATATAAATAATAAAAAAGAAACCTTGGAAAATCAAATTAACGAAGAAATTAAAAAAGCGGAAAAAGAAATCGAAGTAGTTAAGAAAAGCGCCCCAGAAAAAATTAACAAAATTGCAATTCAAGCGTCTTCAGAATTAGTGAAAAAACTGATTGGAGCTGAGATAAACAATAGTAGTATTTCAGCAATAGTAGATGATTTATCAAAAAAAAATGGAGATAAGTATTATGGTAATTGATTCTACTTTTTGGGTAGCAGTTTCTTTCGTTATTTTTTTTGGAGCACTTGTATATTTAAAGGTTCCCCAAAAAGTAAACGAAATTCTGAATAAATTAATATCTGATATAAAAAATGAAATTAATGAAAGTGAAAAATTAAGAACTGAAGCTAAAACATTATTAGATAAAGCTCAAAAAAAATTAGATACTGCTCAAACTGTGAGTGATGAAATTTTAGAACAAGCTAAAAGAGACAGCGATAAAATGGTAATTGAGCTTAATGATAAGTTCCATAAAACTTCTGAAATCAAAAAAAATCTTGCTGAGAATAAAATAAGTCAAATGAAAGAAGCAGCTATTAAAGAAATTAAGGATACTTCAATTAAAATTGCTGTAGATTCTGTTAAAAAAATTATCACTACTTCTGTTGATAAGTCTAAACTTGATGCGCTATTCCAAAAAAATTTAGATGAAACTAAAGAAGAGTTAAAAAAAATTAACTCATAATAACCTTACAATTCTTTAAAAAAACTATAAATTATAACAATGAATTCTGTTGTAATAGGTTCTGGGTTTGGAGGCATAGCTGCTGCACTTCGTCTAAAAGCTAAAGGCCACAATGTTACTTTAATTGAAAAACATCCTGACCTTGGAGGGAGAGCAAGGGTATTTAAAAAAAATGGATTTACCTATGATGGTGGCCCAACAGTTATTACAGCACCATACCTAATAAATGAATTATTTGAATTATTTGAAAAAGATCCAAAAAATTATATTAAATTATCTCCACTCAAAGTTTGGTATCAATTTGTTTTTGAGGATAATTCTAAATTTAACTATTCAGGTAATGAAAACGAGATGAAAAGTCAAATTGCAGAAATGAGTAAAGATGATGTTATAGGTTATGAAAAATTAGTTAACTTTACGAAAAAAATTTTTGACAAAGGGTTTACAGAACTAGCAGATGTTCCATTTGATAAACCTTTAGTCATGATGCAACAACTGCCGGCTCTATTGAAGCTTAAAAGTTATAAATCAGTTTATTCATTGGTTTCGTCTTATATAAAAAATGAAAAATTAAGAAGAATGTTAAGTATGCATCCACTTTTAGTTGGAGGAAATCCTTTTACTACAACCTCTATCTATGGACTTATCTTATATTTAGAAAAAAAATGGGGCATCCATTATTCAATGGGTGGAACAGGAAATATTATAAAGGGTTTTGAAAAATTAATGAATGAAGTTGGCATAGAAATAATTAAAGGTCATGAAGTTAAAAAAATTATTTCTAATGGTAATAAAATAACTGGTATTCAATTAGATAATCAAACTCATATTGAAGCTAATAATGTAATTTGTAATGCAGATCCGCCTGCTGTTTATGAAAAAATGTTAAATGGAAATTCTAATAATTCACTTATGTTTAAGTGGAAAAAAAATAGAATGGAATATTCAATGGGTGTATTTGTTTATTATTTCGGTACAAAAAAAAAGTATGAAAATGTAGAACACCATACTATTAAGTTTGGAAATAAATACAAAGAACATCTTGATGACATATTTAATAATAAAAAATTAAATAATGATATTAGTTACTATCTTCATAGACCATCTGCTACTGATAAATCTATGGCTCCAGAAGGGCAAGATTGTTTTTATGTTCTAGTTCCAGTTCCTAATAACCAATCAAAAATTGATTGGTCTATTGAAGGAGAGAAAATGAAAAATTTGGTAATTGATAAAATGGAAAAGGATTTAATGCCAAATCTAAGAAAAAATATCATTGAAGATTTTTATTTAACGCCTAATTACTTTGAAAAAGATTTAAATACAAAGTACGGTTCTGGTTTTTCAATCCAGCCAAAATTTTCTCAATCAGCTTATTTTAGATTTCATAATAAGTCAGAGATATATGATGGACTTTATTTTGTAGGAGCAGGTACTCATCCAGGAGCTGGTGTACCTGGGGTACTTTCTTCAGCAAAAGTATTAGATAAAATTTTATAATGTCTAATAAAAGTTACTTATCTGTTTATGCCAAATCGTTCAGTTGGGCTGGTTTTTTTTTACCCAAAAAAACGTTAGATAAATGTTCTGCTTTGTATGATTTTTGTAGAGTCGCAGACAACATTGCAGATGATAATGAAAAAATAGAAAATAAAGAAAAAAAATTTGATCATTTTGAAAATAATTTTAATCAAAAAAACTTTGATGATCCTATTATCAAAAATATGTGGGATCTTATTGAAGAATTCAATATATCCTTGAAAATTGTTCAAGATTTACTGATGGGAATAAAATCAGACATTAAAGATAAAGTTAAATTAGATACAAAGAAAGATCTATTGGTTTACTCATACAGAGTAGCTGGAACTGTTGGATTAATGATGGCAAAAATTTTAAAAGTTAATAAAAAAAGTTCGCTCAAGTCGGCAATCGATCTAGGAATTGCGATGCAACTTACTAATATATCGAGAGATGTAATTGAAGATTCTGAAAATAATCGTTTTTACATAAATGAAAACTTTGAAGAAATTTTGTCAACTATCAATCTTGCTGATACTTTTTATGAAAATTCATTTTATTCAATTAAGGATATACCTATTAGTTTCCGTTTTTCTATTCTGGTAGCTAGAAGAGTTTATAGAAAAATAGGACATAAGATAAAAAATAAAAAAAATTTAGAAAATTATCTAAATTCAGGAAAGATATATGTATCGAATGTTGAAAAAGTCTTAGAGACTTTTCTATCAATTTTTGACTTAATTAGACTATCGTTTAGTCATAAATTAGATGATGAAATACAACATGATCATAATTTGATAAATCAGGAAATAAATTTAAATGAAAGAATTTGATTATATTATTGTTGGTGGTGGTTGTGCAGGATTATCACTTGCGTATGAACTTGAAATCAATGAAAAATTAAAAAATAAAACTTTGGCTATTATTGAGCCAAGAGCAGAATATAAAAAAGACAAAACTTGGTCTTTTTGGAGAGTAGCAGCACATAATTTTGATGATTGTGTTAAAAAAAATTGGGAAAATTTTTCTATTAATATACCAAAAAAAACTAATTATTTAGAATGTAACATATATCCATACCAAAGTATTGATAGTGGGCTGTTCTATGAAAAAATTAACAATAAATTAAAAGAAAATAACAATATTTCTTTCTTTAAAGATATGAGCGAAATTAATTCAAAAAATTCTTTTATTTTTAATAGTGTTCCATCAATTAAAAAAGATCATCGTAATCTTTGGCAGCATTTTTGTGGTGTAGAAGTCGAAACTAAAAACGAATTCTTTGATGATGAAATTTTTAATCTTATGGATTTTGATTGTGATCAAAGAGAAAGTGTGCATTTTTTTTATACTCTACCCTATTCAAAGACTAAGGCTTTAATTGAAACTACATGGTTATCAAAAATGAATGATGACTCCCAAAAAGACTATGACATACAAATTAAAGATTATATTGAAAATCACTTAAATCTAAAAGATTACAAAATAATTTTCAAAGAAGAGGGTGCAATACCTCTTTTTTACCCAATAAATGAAAAAGTTAAAAACAAAATAAATATTGGAACTGCTGGAGGCATGACGAGATTAAGTACGGGTTACACTTTTCTAAATATTCAAGAACACAGTAGATATATAAGAGAGAATATCGAGAATATTACTCATGCTAAAAAATATAAAATTGGTAATAAGTATCAATTTTTAGATGAGATATTTCTTAGAGTTCTTGAAAATCACCCAGAAAAAATGCCTGAAATTTTTTTTAAAATGTTTAAGGCCTCTCCAAAGACTGTTATAAAATTTTTGTCTAATAAAAGTAATTTTTTTGAGGATTTATCTATTATTTTTAGAATGCCAAAATTGACTTTTATTAAGGCTTTATTTTATTAATTTAATAAAAAAATGAAAAACCAATTAAAAAAAATAAATTTTAATCATTCTTTCATTTTTTTTTTATTTTGTAATATTTTTTCTTTAACAATTTTAAAATTTGAGAGTTTAGTATTTTCACCATTATTCTGTTTACTTTTAATTTTAAGTATTGGGGTTTCTCATGGTTCCCTTGATCATATAAAAGGAAAAAAACTTCTGAAAATTTTTGAAATAAAAAATATGTATATTTTTTATTTGCTATATATTTTTATTGCTTTAACTGTAATAGTCTTATGGACAATCATGCCATCAATTTCATTAACAATCTTTCTAATAGTTGCTTCATTTCACTTTGGCAAAGAAGATACTCAGTTTTTAATAGTTGAAAATTCATATTATAACCAATTATTATTTTTCCTGAAAGGTTTGCTCGTAATTTTAGCACCTATGTTTTTTCATTTTGAAGAAACAATATCTATATTTAAATTATTACTTATTGATAACGAGTCTTTTTATAGAACTTTAGATTTTATTGAAATGAATAACCTTATACTTTTTGGTATTATTTTAAGCACATTATCCAGTATTTTATTATTTACCAAAAAATTTGAATTAAAAAAGTTTACTATTTTTTTAGATTATTTTTCAATTTTAATTATAAATTATTATTTATCTCCTCTGATGGCATTTACAATTTATTTTTGTTTTTTACATTCTACTAGACACGGTATTACTTTGATGCATGAATTAGATAATAATGATTTAAAGAATGGGCTAAAAATTTTCATAAAAAAAGCTCTGCCCTTAACCATTCTTACTGCTACCTTTTGTTTACTTGGGCTTTATTTATTAAATAATTCATACAATTTCGATAGTTCAATTCTAAAAGTTATATTTATAGGTTTGGCGTCCTTAACCTTTCCACATATATTGCTTGAGTATTTAATAGAAAAAAATGAAAAATAAAGAATTGAAAATATTATTGTCAGCTCCTAGAGGCTTTTGTGCTGGTGTAGAAAGAGCCATAGAGATTGTTGAAAAATCAATTAAGAAATATGGTACTCCAGTATATGTTCGTCATGAAATAGTGCACAATAAATATGTGGTAGATGATTTAAAAAATAAAGGAGCTATCTTTGTTGAAGAACTAGAGGAGATAGAAGATAAAACTAGACCGGTTATTTTTTCAGCTCATGGTGTTCCAAAAAAAATTCCAGAGGACGCTAAAAACTACAATATGACTTATGTAGATGCTACATGCCCATTGGTGTCAAAAGTACACAGAGAAGCTGAAAATCTAAATAAAGCTGGATATCATTTAATTTTAATAGGACATCAAAATCACCCTGAAGTAATTGGTACTATGGGGCAGTTACCCAAAGGATCAATTGATCTTATTCAAAATGAAGATGAAGCTAAAAAATATAAAATTCAAAATAACAAAAAAATTTCTTATGTTACTCAAACAACATTATCAGTAGATGATACAAAAGATATAATCCAAATATTAAAAGATAGATTTCCAAATATAAAAGAACCTTTGAAAGAGGATATTTGTTATGCCACTACAAACAGGCAAATGGCAGTTAAAAATATTGCAAAAAAATGTGACTTATTTTTTGTGATAGGTAGTAGAAATTCATCTAATTCAGTTAGATTAGTAGAGGTAGCAAAAAAATCTGGCTGCTCAAATTCAATATTAATTCATTCACAAAGTGAAATCCCATTTGATTTAATCAAAAACGTAAATACGATTGGTGTTTCTTCTGGAGCTTCTGCTCCTGAGATTCTAGTTGATAATTTTATCAATGAGTTAAAAAATAGATTTACAGTCAGTATAGATGAAGTAGAAATCATTAAAGAAAACGTTGTTTTCAAAGCTCCAAAAAAATTAAATTAAATGGCTGTTTATACAAAAATAAATAAAAAAGATATTTCTTACATTAATAAAAAATTTGAGATAGAAAAAATTATAAAGTTTAAAGGTATTAAACAAGGGATTGAAAATACTAACTATTTATTAAGATCAAAAAATAAAAAATTTATACTTACAATCTTTGAAAAAAGAGTCTCTCAAAACGAAATACCTTTTTTTATGAAGTTAATGGATCAATTAAATAATTCAAAAATAAATTGCCCAAAACCTCAAAAAAATAAAAATGGAAACTACCTAATTAGAATAAGAAAAAAGTCAGCTTGTATTGTTTCCTTTTTAGAGGGAAAAGATAAAAAGTTACTTAATTTAAAAAATTGCCATGAAATAGGAAAAATGATTGCCGGAATGCATTTATCAACAAAAAAAATAAATCTTTTCAGGAAGAACTCTATGGGTATTAAATATCTAAATCCGTTACTAAACAGTATTAAATTTAAATCAAAAAAATTTACTAATATAGAAAAATTTCTAAAGATAAATTTTAAAGATATCAAAATGAAATGGCCAAAAAAATTACCTAATGGGATAATTCATGGAGATTTATTTATAGATAATATTTTTTTTAAAAAAGATAAATTATCAGGAATAATTGATTTCTACTTTGCTGCAAATGACTATTTTATGTATGAAATTGCTATTTGTGTTAATGCACTATGTTTTGACAAAAGAGCATCTAAATTTTTCTTAAATAAAAAAAAGGTAAAACATTTAATTAAAGGTTATGAAAGTGTAAAAAAAGTTTCAATTAAAGAAAAAAAATCATTAAATATTTTATGTCGTGGTGCAGCGATGAGGTATTTTCTAACTAGACTTTTTGACTATTCAAATACACCTAAATCAGCACTCATTAAAATAAAGGATCCAAGAGAATATTATCAAAAACTTGTAATACACAATAATTTAAAGACTTATAAAGATTATATAAAGTAATGATTAAGATATACACTGACGGTTCATGCATTGGAAATCCAGGTAAAGGTGGTTGGGCAGCAATTATATTAAATGATGGAGAAAAAACTGAAATAAAAGGAAGTGAAAAAGATACCACAAATAATCAAATGGAATTATTAGCACCTATACAAGCTCTTAAAAAAATTCCAAAAGGCAGCAAAGTTGAAATTTTTACAGACTCTAAATATGTAAAATCTGGAATAACAGAATGGATACATAATTGGAAAAAAAATGGATGGAAAACTGCAAACAAAAAAGAGGTAAGTAATAAAGAACTTTGGACAGAATTAGATCTACTAAATAATGAATTTGAAGTAAATTGGAATTGGGTAAAAGCACATTCAACTGACAAATTAAATAATGAAGTAGATTTACTTGCTAGAAATGCCGCAAACTTATAATTGGGGTACCTAGCACCAGAACAGTCCTATCTATATTAAATTATTTAATAAATTCTCTGCTGAAGTTAAGCCACATTCCTTAGTTTCTTTTTCAACATGAATATTAATAATTGTGAATTTTTCAATAACCATTAAATAACGGTTTGATCTAATTCCCATTCCTTTTGCATTCCGATCAACTTCTGCACCTATTGCTTTAGTGAACAACAAATACGGATCGGATAACATTTTTATGCTATTTCCGATATTATTAATCTCTCCCCAACCATTCATTACATAAGGGTCATTTACTGATAAACAAAATATGTTTTCTATTCCCTTGGCTTTGATTTTATCTGCATTTGCAACAAATCCTGGTAAGTGAAGTTTTGAACAAGTTGATGTAAATGCCCCTGGTAAACCAAACAAAACATTTTTTCCATCACCTATTATTTCTCTTAATTTACTTTTTTGGGGTTCTCCTTCAACAAGTTGAAAAATATCTGTATCTGGTATTTGATCTTTTATTTTAAGTTTCATATTGAATTCATTACATATTTTTTAACTTTTTCAATATCATTTGAAAGAAGCTCAAATTTTTCTTTTCTGTCATTAACATATTTAAGACTATCTGGTAAATTTTCAGTTTTTGAGATTGCATCTTCTATTGCTTTTGGAAATTTGCAAGGGTGCGCAGTTGATAATACAATACAATTTTTTTCCAATCCTAATTTTCTCACAGCACCAATACCCACAGCAGTATGTGGATCAACTACCATCTGATGCTCATCATTAATTGTCTTTATCATCTCTACAGTCTCATTTTCATCAAGCATCTCAGATATAAAATTCTTTTTAATTTTATCTAAATCACTTTTATCAATTTTATAAGTATTATTTCTTATTTTAGCCATTACATCTTTTGTAACTTCGGAGTTACTATCTTTTATGTCATATAGAAGCCTTTCGAAATTACTTGCTATTTGTATATCCATGCTTGGAGTATTTGTTTCCTCCACTTTTTTTTGAGTATAGTCACCACCCAATATTGCTCTGTGAAGTATGTCATTTTTATTTGTAGCCACAATTAGTTTATCAATTGGAAGACCTAGTTTTTTTGCTAAATAACCAGCATAAATATCACCAAAGTTACCTGTTGGAACAGAAAAAGATAAAGGTTGACCATTTCCAACTTTGAAATAAGCGTAAAAATAATACACCGATTGAGCAACAATTCTTGCCCAATTAATTGAATTTACACCTGACATATTAATTGCTTTAGAAAATTTTTCGTCGTTGAACATTGCTTTTACTAAATTTTGACAATCATCAAAATTACCTTCAACTGCAATATTAAATACATTACTCTCTTCATGTATTGTCATTAGTCTTCTTTGCACTGGTGAAATTTTGTTATTTGGGTGCAATACAAAAACATTTAAATTGCTTTTTCCTTTTAAAGCATCTATCGCAGCTGCTCCAGTGTCACCTGAAGTTGCTACTATTATATTAATTTTTTTTTGATCATGTCCTAAATGATATTGATAAAAATTACCTATTAGTTGCATAGCGATATCTTTAAAAGCAAGTGTTGGACCGTGAAATAGTTCTAAAACTTTTAGATCTCCTAGATCAGAGATTTTTACAACATCATTAGATCTGAAATTTGAGTACGATTTTGAAATCATCGAGATTAGGTCATCTTTAGACATAAAATCTCCAATAAACGGATAAATTATTTCAGCAGCTAAGTCATTGTAACTAAGATTTTTTAGATTATTTAATTCCTCTTTTTTAAATTGTTTAATTGATTTTGGAACGAAAAGACCTCCATCATCTGCCAAACCTTTAAGAAAAACATCTTTAAAAGTAAAATTTTTCTGATTATTTCTTGTACTAATATAATTCATTTAATAATTCTTTTTTCTAAAATATAAATATAACAAAAGAATTGAAATCGCTAATGAAAACCAAGTAAGAGCATATTTTTGATGATTATTAGAAATATTGGCAGTAATTTTTTTTGGTTTAGGAACTTGATAATTTCCATTTAAATAAATTATATATTTAGAGAATTCTTTTCCTGTAAATTTTAATATGTCCTCTCTATTTAAACTAAACCAATAATTTTCCTCTAAATCATTATCTGGTTTAAAAATATTCTTTCTTCCTTGTAATTTTAAAGTTCCAATTATATCATTTTCATCAAATACATTAATCTCTTGAGAGTTTTTTTTTTCAAAAGGTATCCAGCCTCTATTAATCAAATAATTAGTATCATTTATTAAAATTGGATTTATAACTTCAAAGCCTGGTGTTCCAGTATCATTTAGATTGTATAAATAAATTTGTTTCTCTAAATCTATTGACCCTGACGTTTTTATTTTAAGATAATTTTCTACATTAGAGTTTGTTAATTCAACAGGTGGATTTTTTAAAGAATTTTCAATTTCTAATATTAAATTGTTCTTCCAATTTAAACGAACAATTTGCCATGACCCCAGGGCAACAAAAACTAAAATAAAAAAAATTACAAATACTGAAAATAAAAACTTATGTTTCAAAGAATATAAATTAACTTCCCCAAATATAGATTGCAGCGAACAAAAATAACCAGACAACGTCAACAAAATGCCAATACCAAGCTGCAGCTTCAAATCCAAAATGGTGATCTTTATTAAAATGACCTCTTTTACCTCTAAACAAACATACGGCTAAAAATATAGTTCCAACAAGCACATGGAAACCATGAAATCCTGTTGCCATGTAGAATACTGATCCGTAAATATGATCTGAAAAAGAAAATGATGCATGTTGATACTCATATATTTGTAAAAGAGTAAAACAAAACCCTAAAATAACAGTTAACCATAAACCTTGGATAAAACTTTTTCTATCATCTTCTAAAAGAGCATGGTGAGACCAAGTAACTGTCGTACCTGATAATAATAAAATTAGTGTATTGATTAATGGAATATCCCAAGGATCAAAAGTTTCAATATCCTTTGGTGGCCAAACATTTCCAACAAATTCATTTGGAAATAAACTCACATCAAAATATGCCCAAAACCATGCAACAAAGAACATTACTTCAGATGCAATAAACAATGTCATTCCATATCTGTGGTGAATTTGAACTACAGGTGTGTGATGACCTTGATGTTCAGCTTCAATAACAACATCCCTAAACCACATATAGGCTCCATAAATTAAAAGAGCAAAACCAAGATACATTCCCCATGAAACATCTGTATGAAGGTAATAAACAGATCCTAATGCCAATACTAAACATGAAAATGAAACGTATATAGGCCAAGGACTTGGGTCTACTAAATGATAATCATGTTTTTTTTCAGCTGACATTTTTTTGGATTATGATTGTTTATAGTAATCTGTCGAGAAAAAAGTATACGACATAGTTACGTCTTGTAAATTTTTTGTTGTTGGATCATTTACCATTTCAGGATCTAAATAAAAAGTCATTATGTATGTTGCTTTTTCTCCAGCTTTTAATTCTTGTTTCTCAAAACAAAAACAGCCTAATTTACTATAATACTTTCCAAAACTAGACGGTGAAACATTAAAGGTTGCTACTCCTGCTGTAGGCTCGTTACCATAATTTTCTACTTCAAATTCTATTTTGCTCACCTGGCCAACTTTCACATCAATAACATTGGACTTAGCCTTAAAATCCCAAGGTAAATTATTAACATTAGTATCAAATCTGACACTAACAATTTTATTTAATACAATTTTAGGAGCACTGTTAGATATTTGGGTAGTTCCACCAAATCCTGTTACTCTACAAAATAAGTCATACAATGGTACTGCCGCATAAGATAATCCCAGCATTAAAACAAAAATTCCTGCTAATATTAAAGGTGTTAAGTTTTTTTTTTGTATCATATCGCCCTATCAAATACACCAGTGTTATACAATGTAAAAAAGAAAAGAAAAATCATAAAAGCAATAATTCCTAAAGCTGTTAAAATATTTTTTCTTTTAGTTTTTTTATCTGGAGTTATCATATAATCTTATCTATCAGAAAAAGAACAAAAACCAAAAATAAATATAAAATAGAATATCCAAATATTGCTTTTGCTTTTTTAGGGTTAAATTTGTTTTTCTTAAAATTATAAAGTTCATAACATAAAAAATTATAATAAAGAGTTAATAATATTGAAGGTATTAAGAACGCTAATCCTACAAAGTCTATTAAATAAGGAAAAATAATTACCGGTAGCATTAACAAAGAATAAACAAAAATATTAGTTTTTGTACTTTCCACCCCATTTGTCAGTGGAAGCATTGGTATCTTAGCTTTTTTATAATCATCAGATTTATATAAACTTAAGGCCCAAAAATGAGATGGAGTCCAAAAAAATATTATCAAGAAAAAAGTTAATGGTTCAATTGACAATGAACCTGTTGCAATAGTCCATCCAATAACTGGTGGGAAGGCTCCAGCTGCTCCACCTATTACAATATTTTGAGGTGTTCTTCTTTTTAACCAAATTGTATAAACGAAAACATAAAATAAAATTGTTAAAAGTAATATTGCTGCTGAGATTCTGTTTGTAAAATAATCTAGGGCTACAACAGAAATTATAGACAAAGTAACACCTAAAATAAGCGCTTGGTTTCTATTAACCTTACCAGTCGGTATTGGTCTTAGACAAGTTCTTGACATTAAAGCATCTAGGTCTGACTCATACCACATGTTCAATGCTCCAGCTGCTCCTGCGCCTAAGGAAACTAATAAAATACCAATTATGGCATCTTTAGTTGAAACAAGATTTGGTGATGTTAATAAACCAACAGCACAAGTAAAAATTACCAATGACATTACTCTTGGCTTCATTAATTTAAATAATTCAGATAGATTAAATAAATCTTCCTGACTTAAATTTCTTTTTTTAGCCTTTGAATTATTCATTAATTTTCTTAGCTATACTATTAGCTATGTGATTTTTGTGCTTCCTGATCATCCTCAAATTTTGGCAATTCATCAAACGTATGAAAATTTGGTGGAGATGGTACAGTCCATTCTAAAGTAGTGGCTCCTACTCCCCAAGGGTTTTGGGCAGCTGCTTTTTTCTTTGCAAATGAATAAATTAGATTTACAAAAAATACTGCCAAACCTGCTACCGCAACATACGAGCCTACTGAAGATATATAATTCCATCCAGCAAAAGCATCAGGATAATCTGCATATCTTCTAGGCATTCCAGCTAATCCAAGGAAATGTTGAGGAAAGAAAATTAAATTCACTCCTATAAATGTTAACCAAAAATGTAAATGTCCTAGCCATTCAGAGTATTCATAACCAGACATTTTTGAAAACCAATAGTAAAAACCTGCAAATATTGCAAAAACTGCACCTAAAGATAAAACATAATGAAAATGTGCTACCACATAATAAGTATCATGCATTGCAGTGTCCACTCCAGCATTTGCCAATACTACACCTGTTACTCCACCAACTGTGAACATAAATATAAATCCAAGTGCCCACATCATAGGTGTCTTAAATGATATCGATCCACCCCACATCGTTGCAATCCATGAAAAAATCTTAATACCTGTTGGAACAGCTATAATCATAGTTGCAGCAAGAAAATAAGCTTTTGTATCAGTGCTTAAGCCTACTGTGTACATGTGGTGTGCCCATACAACAAATCCTACAATTCCAATTGCCACCATCGCATATGCCATTCCTAAATAACCAAAAACTGGTTTTCTAGAAAATGTTGAAACAATATGGCTAATCATTCCAAAGCCTGGAAGAATTAAAATATAAACTTCTGGATGACCAAAAAACCAAAATAAATGTTGGAATAAAACTGGGTCACCTCCTGTTTGAGCTTCAAAAAATGCGGTTCCAAAATTTCTATCGGTTAACAACATAGTAATTGCTCCAGCTAGTACCGGTAAAGATAACAATAATAAAAAAGCTGTGACTAAAATTGACCAAGCAAATAGAGGCATTTTATGTAATGTCATGCCTGGTGTTCTCATATTTAAAATAGTTGTGATAAAATTCACAGCACCTAGAATTGAAGAAGCTCCTGCTAAGTGCAAACTTAAAATTGCTAAATCCATTGCTGGGCCTGGTTGACCTGCTTTAGATGACAATGGAGGATAAATAGTCCATCCACCACCCACACCTGTTTGGCCTGGAGGTCCATCAACAAAAATTGATAAAATTAATAATGTTAACGAAACTGGTAACAACCAAAAAGAAATATTGTTCATTCTTGGAAATGCCATATCGGGGGCACCAATCATAATTGGAACAAACCAATTACCAAAGCCACCTATCATTGCTGGCATCACCATAAAGAAAATCATGATTAAGCCATGACCAGTTACTAACACATTGTATAAATGATAATTTCCACCTAAGATGCCATCACCAGGATGCATCAATTCCATTCTCATCAAAACTGAAAATGCCGTTCCAATTACCCCTGCAACAATTGCAAAAATTAAATACATTGTACCTATATCTTTGTGATTAGTTGAATAAGCCCAACGTTTCCAACCTGTTGGTGTGTGATGATCGTCATGTGATGCTGTTTGTGTATACATATTTATTTACTCGCTATTTTTAATTTATCATTTCCAATTTCTTCTTTTGCAAATTTTACTCGTGCTTCTGATAACCATTCTTGGTATTCTTCATCACTTACTACCTTAACAGTAATTGGCATAAAAGCATGTTTAATTCCACATAGTTCAGAACACTGGCCATAGTAAGTTCCTTCTTTTTCTGCTTTAAACCATGTCTCATTAATTCTCCCGGGGACTGCATCTCTTTTAACACCAAATGCTGGTAATGCCCATGCGTGTAGAACATCATTAGCAGTGATTAAAACTTTTACAACTTTATTTACTGGAACAACAACTTCATTATCTACTGAAAGAAGTCTAGGTTGGTCTGATTTCAGATCTTTTTCCTCAATCATATATGAGTCAAATATTATATTTTCATCGGGATATTCGTATCCCCAATACCACTGATATCCAACAGCTTTAATAGTTAAATCAGCTTTTGGAATTGTATCTTGTTTATATAAAATCTTAAATGATGGGACTGCCATTACTATTAAAATTAAACATGGAATTAAAGTCCATAGAATTTCTACAGTAACGTTATGAGTTCTTTTTGAAGGGTTTGGATTTGCTGAAGCTCTGAATCTTACACATGCATATAACATCAAAAATAAAACAAAAACACTAATTGCAATTATAATTGGAAGTAAAAGATTGTTATGAAAATTGACTATATCTCTCATTCCATCTGATGCGGGATTTTGAAAACCTAATTGCCAGTCTTTAGGTTGATCAGCAAATGTATTTCCTGAAATAAAAATGCCTGAAATTATTAATAAAATTTTTTTCATTTACCTAGCTATATAAAGCTCTTTTATAAAAATTACACTTTAGTTTTCGCGACAATTTATCAATTAATCACATAATTTATGATCGAAATTGCAGATATGACCGCTGTTTCTGACCTTAAAATATTTTGATTAATTTTTATTGGCTGAACACCTTTAAATGAAAGAATCTTTTCTCTTTCAGCTTCTGAAAAATCACCCTCTGGACCTACAATAATACAAACTGATTTATTCGTAAGCTTAGATTTATCAATTTTATTATTACTGGAATTTAAGTCTGTAAAAATTAAATCTATAGAGGCAGTTTTTAAAAAATTATTTAAGTTTTGAGACTCCTCAACTATGGGTACATTAATACGGTTTGATTGTTCACTTGCTTCAATTACAATTTTTTCTAAGCGTTCTTTATTTATTTTTCTAACCACTGTCCGGTCAAAAATAATTGGTAAAAATCTTGTAACACCTAACTCTGTTGCTTTTTGAATCATAAAGTTTTGAAAATTTGATTTAATAGGAGAAAAAGCTAACCATAATTCTTTAAAATTTTCTTTTTGTCTTAATTGTTTAGTTGTTTTAAATTCAACAATATTTTTTGATATTTCTAAAACTTTTGCTTCCCATTCTCCATCTTTATTAAATAAAGAAAAAACCTCATTTTCTTTTATTCTCATCACTTTAGTTAAATAATGAGATTGAGACTTATCTAATTTGTCAATCATGTCAGCAGATAATGCCGCTGAAAAAAATAATCTAATAATGCTCATTTATGTTAAGTTAGTTTATGAAAAATATTAAAGCAATAATTTTTGATGCCTACGGAACATTGTTTGATGTCAATTCAGCTGCTGAGAAATGTAAAGATAAAATTGGAGATAAGTGGGAAGGTTTTGCAAAATATTGGAGAACTACTCAATTGGAATATACTTGGTTACGAAGTTTAATGAAAAGACACAAAGATTTTTGGCAAATTACAGAAGACAGTTTAGATAAATCAATGAAAGCTTTTAATGTTGATCCTTCAATGAAAAATGAATTGTTAAATTTATATAAGGTTCTCTCTACCTTTAAAGAAGTTCCAGAAACTTTAAAAACATTTAAAGAAAAAAATTTTAAATTGGCTATACTTTCAAATGGGACTCCTTCTCTATTAAATGAGTTGGTTAAGAGTAATGATTTAGATGATTTATTTGATGATTTGTTTTCTATTGAAGAAGTAGGAATTTATAAGCCAGACTCAAAAGTCTACGACTTACCTATTAAAAAATATAAAATCGAAAAAAATGAAGTTGCTTTCTTGAGTGCAAATACATGGGATGTCTCAGGTGGAGGAAATTATGGCTTTAACTCGATTTGGGTAAATAGGAATAATAATATTTTTGACAATTTGGATTATAGGCCTCAACATGAAATTAAAAATTTAAAAGAATTAACAAAATTAATTTTAGGGGGAACATGATTAAAGGACAAAGAGCGGGAGAAGGAGCAATTGCAATAGACGTTGAACAAGGGAAGTCTTATTATTGGTGCAGTTGTGGCAAGAGCTCTAAACAGCCGTTCTGTGATGGCTCCCATAAAGGAACTGAATTTAATCCTGTGGTATATAAAGCTGAATTAACAAAAAAAATGTTTTTTTGTGCTTGTAAACAGACTAACAATCAACCTTTTTGTGATGGTTCACATAACAAAAAGTAACATTGAAAATTCAGATTTAACAATTACTCTGACAAAATATGACAATTGAAGTAGATAAAATTATAGAACCAATTCCAGCATCTGATGGAGCAGGAGTTAAGTTAAAAAGAAGTATTGGTGTTGAACCTAATTATTTTGATCCTTTTTTAATGTTAGACGAATTTGGTTCTGAAAATAGTGAAGATTATATTGCTGGCTTTCCTCCTCATCCACATAGAGGTATTGAAACAGTTACTTATATGCTTGCAGGTGACTTTGAACATAAAGACAGCACTGGAGGCGAAGGAAGAATGACTGCTGGTGATGTGCAGTGGATGAAAACTGGAAGTGGAATAATTCACTCTGAAATGCCTGCAATGAAAGAAGGTAAACTTCACGGATTTCAATTATGGATAAATATGCCAGCTAAATTAAAAATGAGTAAACCAGAGTACATTTATATTGATGCAAATAAAATGAGTATTCACAAAGATGATGATAAACAGGTTAAGGTTATTGCTGGTAAATTTGAAAAAGCTGAAGGTCCTGTTAAGAAACATAA
Source organism: uncultured Pelagibacteraceae bacterium (assembly GCA_902515605.1). Taxonomy (GTDB): domain Bacteria; phylum Pseudomonadota; class Alphaproteobacteria; order Pelagibacterales; family Pelagibacteraceae; genus Pelagibacter. Next base: position 26,991 of record CABXVQ010000004.1, on the reverse strand, counting down.
TGTGAATCCTACTTATTTTGATGTTGAGCTTAAAAAAGAAAAAGAATTTAATTATAGTCTACCCTCTACTCACAATACATTTATCTACCTAATTAATGGTGAAATAAAAATTGGTGAAAAAAAACATGATAAAGTAAAAGATAGTACTTTAATTTTACTGTCAAAAGGTGAAGTTTTAAAAGTCATAGCACAAACTCGTGCAAAATTCTTAGTTATTTCAGGTAAACCTATTAATGAAGAAATTGCTAGGGGTGGCCCATTTGTAATGAATACCAAAGCAGAAATCTTGCAAGCTGTTCAAGACTATCATAATGGTACCTTTGTAAAATAAATAATGAAATCCATAAAAATAGAAAAATTTGGTGGACCCGAAGTTCTTAAAATACAAAATATAGAGGTCGGAAAACCTGGTCCGAAAGAAGTTTTAATAAAAAATAATTCTATTGGATTAAACTTTATTGATATCTATCATCGAACTGGGCTTTACCCTATTCCACTTCCTAGTGGTATTGGGCTTGAGGCTTGTGGACAAATTGAAGAAGTTGGTTCAGAAGTAAGTTTATTTAAAGTGGGTGATAGAGTTACACATGCATCAATGCCTATTGGTGCCTACTCAGAAAAACAAGTTATGCCTGAGGAAAAATTAGTTTTAGTTCCAGATGGTATTTCAGATGAAGTAGCATCGTGCATTACTTTAAAAGGAATTACTGCAGAATATTTATTACATAGGGCCTATCCTTTAAAAAAAGGTGATAAAGTTTTATATCACGCTGCAGCGGGTGCTTTAGGTCAAATTTTATGTCCATGGGCTAATGCTTTAGGTGCTGAGGTTATTGGAACTGTTGGATCAAAAGCAAAAGAGGAAATTGCTAAAAAAAATGGTTGTCATCACGTTATTAATTATTCAGAAAAAGATTTTGTTGAAGAAGTAGAAAAAATAGTTGGAAAAAATAGTATTGATGTTGTTTATGATGGTGTTGGTATTAAAACATTTAAAGGTTCAATCGAGACATTAAAGATACGAGGGATGATGGTAGCTTTTGGAAATGCCTCAGGTTATGTAGATACATTAGATATAAAAAAAGACATTAATGCTAAAGGTTTATTCTTTACTCGTCCATCTATTGCACATTATACTGTCAAAAGAGAAGAGCTTGTCGAGTCAGCAAAAAAAGTTTTTGATGCTATTTTATCTAAAAAATTTACTGTTGAAATTTCAAAAAAGTATTCTCTTAAGGATGCTGCACAAGCTCATAAAGATCTGGAAGCTAGATTGTTGACTGGGCCTGCAGTAATAATTCCTTAATCAACATTAACATCCATATCAGACATATGTAGCTTAAGAGCATTTGTAGAAATATGAATTTCCCGAATGAAAAAAATTATTGAAATGATCATAGATAAACAACACGACCCAAAAATTACTCTAGCCATAAAAACCTCAGCTAAGTAAAGTGCAAATACTGTAAGCATATTAAACAAAAAGCCAAAAGCAGCAAATAAGATTGTCCATCTTAAAAGAGTGATTCTTGTACTTAAATTGATAAATTGTTTTTTCCATTCTGCTGGAATATGTTTTTCATAAACATGTTCGTCATGAAGCTGCCTAATTAAGATACTTAGTGAATGAAATCGATTACTATAAACACCCATCAATAAAGGAATGGCCGGAAACATTAATGCAGTAACTGTGTAATCTATATTCATACGAATCAATTTGATTATCAATCCTGCCTTTGTTATTTACAAGTAAAATTTATGAACCAATTAAACTTATTTGTTGAACTAACAAGGCTCAAAAAGCCAATAGGTTATATGTTGCTTTTTTGGCCATGTGCATGGGGTCTAACATTAGTTTATAATTTTTCTGAAGCTCTAGATAAATATTTTTTTTATTTAATTCTTTTTTTTCTGGGATCTATCTTAATGAGATCTGCAGGCTGCATAGTTAATGATATTTTGGATAGAAAGTTTGATAAAAAAGTTTCTAGAACAAAAAATAGACCTATTGCATCAGGAAAAATTTCTGTTCATTTAGGATTTTTTTATGCAATCACTTTATGTTTTTTTGCTTTTCTGGTTTTAATAAATTTTAATTATTTTACAATTATAATGGCATTAGGATCAATGCCTTTAGCTTTCACCTATCCATTAATGAAAAGATATACTTATTGGCCACAATTATTCTTAGGGATCACATTCAATTATGGACTAATATTAGGCTGGACATCAATTTCAGGCCAGCTCGATATGATACCAATAATTTTTTATTTTGGAGCCATATTTTGGACACTAGGTTACGACACAATTTATGGATTTCAAGATATAAAAGATGATGAAATAATAGGTTTAAAATCAACTTCAATAAAATTTAAAGGCACAGCAAAATTATTTTTAGTATTATGTTATTTAATTTTAATAATTTCACTTGCTTTAGGTGGATATTTTATGGGTTTTAATTTATTTTATTTTTTATTTTTAATTATCCCATTAATTCATTTATTTTTTTATCAAATTAAAATATTTAATATAAAAAAACCAAGCACATGTTTGAGGATTTTTAAAAGTAATAATTATTTAGGATTTATAATATTAATTAACATATTTATAGGCAAAACTTTTTAATGAATAAAACAAAAATTTTTAAAAGACTTTATAAAGATTATACCAAAAAGTATATGAAGCAAATTCTTTTGGCCATATTCCTATCTATTTTAGTTGCAGGAAGCACTTCATCGATTGCTTGGCTTTTAGATCCAGCAATTGAAAAATTATTTATTCAAAAAGATCAGTCTTTAATAATAATAATACCTTTTTTAATAATTGTTGCTTTTACAACTAAGGGGGTGTCTCTCTATCTAGCTAAGGTAATAATGATAAATGTAGCTGAGGAAATCAAGAAAAAGCTTCAAGTAGATATGTTGGGAACTTTAATAAATGCAGATACCCAATCAATTGATGAAAAACATTCAGGTAAATTTATATCTAATCTAACCTATGATGTGCTCCATATAACCAATTTGCTAAGTAATGGGATTCTAAATCTTTTTAAAGATAGTTTAACTTTAATTGGTTTACTTACAGTAATGTTTCTCCAAAACTGGAAGTTATCTTTAATTGCAATAATATTAATACCAATAGCAAGCACTGCAGCAAGAACTTTAGGAAAAAGAATGGGTAAAGTAACAACTGAAGCTCAAGAAAAATCTGGTTTTCTAACAAGATTTTTAGTTGAATTATTTAAAAATCATAAATTAACAAAAATTTTCCAAAAAGAAAAATATGAAACTATTAGAGCTAACGATTATTTAGAACAATTAAAGGAGAAGAATAAAAAGATTGGAATAGTAATAGTTAGAATTTCTCCAATAATGGAAATTTTAACTGGTATTATGATTGCAGTTTTAATTTTTTATTCTGGAAAATTAATCGCTAGTGGAGAACTGAGTGTAAATAATTTTTTTTCATTTCTTGCAGCAATGATGTTAGCGTATCAACCAGTTAGGTCATTATCTACTCTTAATATTATTGTGAACCAAGGGCTTTCAGCTGCTGGAAGAATCTTGCCTGTTATAGATACAAAAAATTTGATTAAAAATTCTGAAAATGCAAAAGATATCAATATTGAAAATGCAAATATAAATTTTAAAGATGTAGTTTTTAGTTATAAAAAATCTGATGGTGAAGTGCTGAAGAATATAGATTTATATTTTGAAGGAGGAAAAATGACTTCTTTAGTAGGTCACAGTGGCTCTGGAAAATCCACCATTCTTAATTTAATTCCAAGATTTTATGATCGGATTGGAGGTGATATTCAAATTGATAACCAATCTATTTACAATATAACTATAAAGTCCTTAAGAAATAATATCTCATTAGTTAGCCAAGAAACTACTTTATTTGACGATACAATTAAAAATAATATCAAATACGCAAATTTAAATGCTTCTGAGGAGGAAATATATAAGGCAGCAAAATTATCATTTTCAGATGAATTTATAAATAAACTTCCAAAAAAATATGAGACTTTAATTGGAGAAGATGGGGTAAGATTATCTGGGGGAGAAAAACAAAGAATTTCTATAGCTAGAGCGATGCTAAAAAAAAGTTCAATTATACTATTAGACGAAGCAACCTCATCTTTGGACTCTGAAACAGAAACACAAATTCAAGAGGCATTAAAAATTTTAACCAAAAATAAAACTACAATCGTAATTGCTCATAGACTTTCAACAATTCTGAACTCTAATAATATCTACGTCATAGACTCTGGAAAAGTAGTTGGAAATGGGAAACATGAGGAACTTTTAGCTAAATCTGAAATTTATAAAAATTTCCATGATAAACAAATCCAGAGGTAATGATTTTTTTTATTTATCAATTATTAACTTCAATATTATTAATCTTTTCACCTTTCATTATTTTTTATAGAATTTTAAAAAATAAAGAGGATAAATTTAGAGTAAAAGAAAAATTTTGTCTTCCATCCAAACTAAGAGGTAACGGTAAACTAATTTGGTTTCATGGCTCTAGTGTCGGTGAGATAATGAGTATTATCCCAATTATTAAAAAATATGATAATGATAAATCTATAAATAAAATATTAATAACTTCAAGTACTTTAAGTTCCTCTAAAATATTAAATAAAATAAAATTTAAAAAAACTATTCATCAATTTTATCCTATAGATCATTTTTTTTTCTCAAATAAATTTTTGAATTATTGGAAACCTAGTACGGCAATCTTTATAGAGTCCGAGATTTGGCCTAGTATGTTTAGGTCCATTAAAAATAAAGGTATTCGTTTAATATTATTAAATGCAAGAATAACAGAAAAAACCTCTAATCGATGGTCGTTAATAAAAAGTTATTCAGAGTCAATTTTTGACTTAATAGATATTGCATACCCACAAAATCTGGAAACTAAAAAATTTTTAAAAAAATTTAAAGTTAAAAATATTAAATCAATTGGGAATATTAAATTTATCAAAAATGATGACTCTAAATATGATAAAATTGATAAAAAATTATTTTTGCAATTTAAAAAATATAAAACATTCGTTGCGGCCAGCACACATGACTCTGAAGAAATTTTTTCTGCTAAAACCCATATTCTATTAAAAAAGAAGAATAAAAATTTAATTACTATAATTATTCCAAGATATATTGGTAGAGTAAATCAGATAGCTAACCAAATGAAAAAACTCAAACTTAATACAGTTTTACGTAGTTCAAAAAATAAAAAATTAAAAAATATTGATATTTTCATTGTCGATACCTTTGGAGAGTCTAAAAAATTCTATAAAATAGCCACCACAGTCTTTTTAGGTAAATCAATAATTAAAAAAGAAGATCTGGCAAGTCTTGGAGGCGGTGGACAAAATCCATTAGAACCTGCTCGTTTTGGAGCAAAAATACTACACGGACCTAATGTAGACAATTTTAAAGAAGTCTATGAATATTTAAATTCTTTGAAAATATCTTCTAAAGTAAATTCTGTAATAGAATGTGCAAATTCAACAATATTTAAGAAAAACATGAAAAAAGTAAAAAAAATGGAAGCCTTAGGTAGAACAATTCTTAAAAAAACCTTAAAAGAATTAGATAAATCTATCAATAATGAAATTTAAAAAACCCAAATTTTGGGATTATGAAAAACCAAATATCAGTGCATATTTACTCTGGCCGATATCAGTTATTATAAAACTTGTAAATTATTTAAGAGCAAAAATTAAAAATAAAAAAAAATACTCTTCTATTAAAACTATATGTGTTGGAAACATTTATTTAGGAGGTACTGGAAAAACATCTCTGTGTATTAAAATCAATGAACTGTTAAATAAAGCAAATATAAGAAGCTGCTTTATTAAGAAGTACTATAAAGATCAATTAGATGAACAAAAAATATTAGAGAATAGCGGCAAACTTTTTAAACATAGAAAAAGAATAAATTCCACTGAGGAGGCAATAAATGAAAATTATAAAATTGCACTTTTTGATGATGGCCTCCAAGACCTATCTTTAAATTATGACTTGGAATTTGTTTGTTTTAATAATATTAGTTGGATTGGTAATGGGCTAACTATTCCATCTGGTCCTCTAAGGGAAAATTTACAAAACTTAAAAAAGTATAACAATGTATTTCTGACTGGAAATGGAGAAAATACAGAAAATATTAAAAATTATATTCTAAATATTGATCCAAGTATTAATATTTACGAAGCAAAGTATATTCCACTGAATATAAATGAGTTTGAAAAAAAAGAAAAATATTTAGCTTTTTCTGGAATCGGAAATCATAAAACATTTGTATCTATGTTAAAAATTAATGGATTAAATATTATTAAAGACTTAGAGTTTCCTGATCATTATAATTATTTAAAAAATGATATTGAAAAGATTAAAAATGTTTCAAAAGAGTTGAATTGTAATATTATCACTACCGAAAAAGATTTCATTAGATTAGACACAAATCAAATTCATGAAATAAAATATATTAAAAGTGAATTAAAAATTACAAATGAAGAAAAATTTTTTAAAGTAATATCAGAGTTATATGAATAAAATAAAATATTTTTTTCAGTTTTTAATAGTAGTTGCAATGTTTTTCATTTTCAAGGTGTTGGGTCTTAGATTATCTTCATATTTAGGGGGTAAAATTTTTCAAATTATTGGTCCTTTTTTTAGGTCAAAAAAATTAATTCATCAAAATATAATGAAAGCATTTCCAAATATAGAACAAGAAAAAATTAACGAATTAACTTCAGCAATGTGGGATAACTATGGAAGAGTATTCGCAGAATATGTATTTATAAAAAATTTTAGAATTACTAATCTTAATAATAATATTATTGTTGAAGGAAAAGAAATACTCGATGAGATAAAAAGAAATAACAAAAAAGTTGTATTCATTTCAGGTCATTTTAGTAATTTTGAATTAATGGCAATGCAACTAGAAAAAATAGGAATTAAAATTACTGCAATATACAGACCCTTAAATAATATTTTTCTAAATAAGATAATGGAGAGAATAAGAAAAAAATATATATGTAAAAATCAAATTAAAAAAGGCATTGGAGGCTTAAAGGATTTATTAAAGTTTAATGAAGAAGGTTACTCTACAGCTCTTATGATTGACCAAAGAGTAACTCAAGGTTCAAGGTTAAATTTTTTTAATGAAAAAGCTTTTACTACTACAATTCCCGCACAGTTAGTAAAAAAATTTAATATCCCTGTTGTGCCTATTTTTATTGAACGATTTGATGGAATAAAGTTTAGAATGAAAGTACATAAACCAATATATTTTCCAGATAAAAGCTCTACAGATGTTATTACTGAGCAATTAAACAAGATACTTGAGAAGATGATATTAGATAGTCCAAATTATTGGATTTGGTCTCATAATAGATGGAAATAGTCTAATTTTTTTGTAACTCCTCCTTTTTTTTTGATGCCTCAACATATGAATAGTAAGGCTCCTGAAGATCCACGTTCCAATAATTTAAATTTTCAAGACTTATCTTTTTCCCTGAAACAGCACATATCACGTAATCACCTTGCTCTATAATTTTAAAATTATTGGGTAAATATTTTATTTTTGCTAATTTTTTATTCATTTATGGTTTATATATTTATACATGAAAGTTGGTATTATAGGAAGTGGTGGAAGAGAACACGCAATTTGTCAAGCTTTAAGTAAATCAAAAAAAGTGAATAAAATATATTGTTTTCCTGGGAACGCCGGGACTTCATTGATTGCTGAAAATATAGATTTAGAGTTAGATAATTTTCAAAAATTAAAGGATTTTATTTTAGCCAAAAAGATTTATCTTGTTGTTGTCGGGCCAGAGCAACCACTGGTAGATGGTATAACAGACTATTTAGAAAAGTTTCAAATAAAAGTTTTTGGTCCTAATAAAATAGCTTCACAATTAGAAGGTTCCAAAATTTTTACAAAAAATATTTGTAAAAAATATAATATACCTACTGCCAATTTTGGTGTGTTTGAAAATGAGACTGAGTCAAATAAATTTTTAGATAAATCAAAATTCCCTATTGTGATAAAAGCAGATAATTTAGCCTCTGGTAAAGGAGTTTATATATGTGAAAATAAAAAACAATCACTCGAAGCAATAAAAGAAATATTTGATGGTAAATTTGGTAAAGCAAAGAATGTGCTTATTGAGGAATTTTTAAAAGGTGAGGAAATGAGTTTTTTTATAATAAGTGACGGTGATAGTTATCAAAACTTTGGGACTGCTCAAGATCATAAAAGAGTTTTGGAGGGAGATAAAGGAAAAAATACCGGTGGTATGGGGGCGTATTCTCCATCAAGGTTAATAAATAATGAATTAGAAAAAAAAATTTTAGATAAAATTATAAATCCAACTTTAAAAGCAATTAAAGATCTTGGAACTGTCTATAAAGGTTTTTTATATGCTGGACTAATGATAATTAATAATGAGCCTTTTTTAATTGAATATAATGTAAGAATGGGAGATCCTGAGTGTCAAACTTTACTTCCAAAACTAGATACTGACTTGTTTGAAATTTTAGATTCTTGTTGTGAAAATCAATTGAAACAAATTGAAATTAAATGGAATAATAAAAAAAGCTTATGTATCGTAATGTGTTCAAAAGGTTATCCAGATACTTACAAAAAAAACATTGAAATTAAAAATATAGATCTAATAGACCTTAGACCAAATGATTTTTTATATCATGCAGGTACTGTATTTAAAGATAATACTGTTTTGTCAAATGGAGGAAGAGTGCTTAATTTTGTCTCACTATCTGATAATTTTTCAGAGGCTAGAAATAATATTTACAGAATTATAAATAATCTAAATTGGTCAGATGGATTTTACAGAAAAGATATTGGTTATAAAGTTATTGATTAATGAGAATTATTGGGGGAAATTTTAAGGGTAAAAGGATTTTAGATCCACAGGATAAGGAAACAAGGCCTTTGAAGGATTTGGCTAAAGAGTCAATTTTTAACATATTAAAACATTCAAATAAATTTTCGATAAAAATAGAAAATTCAATAATTTTAGACTTATTTTCTGGTGTTGGATCTTTTGGTCTTGAGTGTCTATCTAGAGGAGCTAAATATGTGACTTTTGTAGAGAACTATAGTGGTGTTTTACCAATATTAAAAAAAAATTTATCAAACCTAAAAATTGAAGGAAAGTATCAGGTTATTAATGATAATATATTAAATAATATCGATTTTAAAAAAATAATAAATAAATATGATATCATTTTTTTAGATCCACCATACAAAGAAAAAAAATTACCAATTATTATTGATCAAATTTCTAGAGACAAAATTCTTAGTGATGATGGGATTGTGATAATTCATAGGCATAAAAAAGAAGAAGATCAATTTACAAAAAAATTCAAAATTTTAGTTGAAAAAAAATATGGAATTTCTAAAATTTTATTTGGTAAATTAGATTAATATTTTTTTTGTTTCTTTTTTTATTGTCTCAACAGCTGGTTGATCATAAGGGTTAACTTTTAAAGCTTTACTTATTAAAATTGTTTCTAACATAAAGAAACAAAACAATTCTCCCAGAGTTTTTTCATCTCTTTTTTTTATTTCGAAACTTCTAAATGGTATTTTTTTTTTTTAAAAATATTTTCAGTAGCTTTTTTTTGAGCATAAGTAATATTACTTATACTTTTGTTTTTTATAAAATTATATGGACTTAAAATATCTTTATTAATTATTTTTGAAGATTTTTTTTCGTTAACATAAAAGAAAGTAAAAAAATTTTTTTTAAAACCGTCTAAATAAAGCTGCATTACACTATGATTATCCTTGGGCATACTTGATATTATTGGTAATAATCCCTTGTTTTTTTTACCTAAACTTTCCGCAATTAATTGTTGATACCAATTAAATAGATTTTCTGATTGTTCATCATAATTAATAATTACTGAATTAAATTTTTCTTTTTTAATAAAATAAAGAGTGGAGCTAACATTTGAAATTAGAGCATTTAAATATTTTCTATTTTTTATAAGATTATTGAATTGTCTAAATTTTTTTGAGTCGAGTCCCATTAATTCTGCAGGTAACATTCCTACTTCTGATAAAACAGAATACCTGCCACCAATATAATTATTGTGATGAATAATATCTGCTTTAAGTTTTTGAGCTAGTAAATGAAGATAATTATTTTTATTTTCAGTTATAAAAATATTTTTATCTTTTTTTTTAATGAGAATATTGGAATTAACTATTGTTTCAATTGTATTACCAGATTTTGAGACAATCAAATTTAAAATTTTTTTATTATTTTTTTTTTTTAATCTAGGATTTAAATTATTTATGAAAATAAAATTCTTTTTAATCTTATATTTTAAAAAATCGTAAATCGCCTGAGTACCCAATAAGGAACCACCCATTCCTATCACTCTAATATTTTTAAAACTTTTATATTTTTTAAGTTCTTTTTTTTCAAAAAAGTCTTGGTAATCTTTTTTTAAGGATTGAGCTATAGAATTATTTTCTATTATAAATTTTTCTAACTTTTTTTTAATTTCTGATGTTTTTTTTTTTAATTTAAAATCTTTAAAAAAAATTCCAGGTGTTATCATTAATTATTTTTGATTTTTTCTAAGATTGAATTTTCGAAAGTAGGATTTTGATTTGAATTATTTTGAGACTTTGAAGATTTATTTTCTGACCCAGTAATTAAAGATTTTATTTCTGAATTTTCATCATTTTTTTGTTCTTGATTAACATTTCCCGGGGTAGGTAATTCATTGAATTCAGGTGGCATTACTAGTGGGGATTTTTTTTTTACTAAAAACTCATCAGTACTTTTTTTTTTTGAATTCGTAAAACCCTCCCTGACAGATCCACAAGAATTTAGTGTTATAATAAAGATTGTTAGTATTAATAATTTACTAATCTGTTCCATGCAATTTTTCTTTTTTATTATTAATTAACTCTAAAGAAATCAAAAATAATACTCCTAAGGAAATGAATATATCTGATACATTGAAAATAAACCAATGAAAATTTCCAATATGAAAGTCTATAAAGTCCGGCACAGCATTGAAATATATTCGATCATAAAGATTTCCTAAGGCACCACCTAATACCATCAATAATGAATATTTTTTAAAACCTGTATTTTTTAATATCATTAAAAAAATTATGATAATCAAAACTATAATTAAAATTGTTAATAAATTATATAGATAGTCTTTATCGAATGAAAGTAGACCGAAAGCAATTCCCTCATTCCAAACCAAATTTATATTTAGAAATTTTGACTCAAATAAATCATAAGATAGATTTTTTTTACTTTGTAGAATTACATAAAATTTTGATATTCTATCCAAAGAAAAAATAATAATTATAGTTAGTAGATTAATTAAAAAATTTTTATTTAGATAATTTGACATCTAAGGATGTCTCTCACACGGATCTGGACTTATCTTCCAACAAACTGGACATTTATTACCTAATGCCTTTTGTGTAACAACTTCTATATCAATTTGTTCATCAAAATTAATTTCAGTTTTTGAAGTTATGCATAACTCAGATAAGTCTATATCGTTTACAACTTGTTTAAACCTATTATTCAATTTTACATGAAGCACTGCTTCCAAGCTTGAACCTATTTCTTTACTTGCTCTTTTTTCTTCAATACTAATATTACAAATATCTCTTATCTTTATTAACTCATCCCATTTTCTCTCAATTTTTTCATTTTCAAATTTTTTTGGGAAATCTAAGAAATTTTCTAAATGAATGCTTTTATTTTTTTTAGAAATTAATTGGTAAATTTCCTCTGTAGTAAATGAAAGTATAGGAGCAAACCATTTTAATAATGAATTTAAAATTATATTTAATAATATTAATGTAGATTTTCTTTTTTCAGAGTCTTTAGGGTCACAATATAAAACATCTTTCCTAATATCAAAATAGAATGCTGACAAATCTACAGTGCAAAAGTTTAACAATTCCTTATAAAGATTATGAAAATCATAGTCTCTAAAATACTTATTAAACTTAATATTTAATGAATAAATTTTGTGAAGCATGAATTGCTCTAATTCTGGTAATTGATCAACATCAATATCTTCCATTTTTTTTTCTTCAAAATTATCATTTAAATTTCCGAGTAAATATCTAAATGTATTTCTAATTTTTCTATAAGACTCTGAATGTTGGTCTAATATTGAGTAATCTATTCTTAGATCCTCAGCATAGTTTGATGAAGCAACCCAAATTCTCAATATATCTGCCCCGTACTTTTTTAAAATATCTTCTGGTGCAATTACATTGCCTAAAGATTTAGACATTTTGAGACCTTTTCCATCAACAACAAAACCATGAGAAAGAATGGACTCAAATGGTGCTTTACCTCTTGTTCCACATGATTGTAATAGTGATGAGTGAAACCATCCTCTATGTTGATCAGATCCCTCTAGATACATTGATGCAGGCCACTTTAAATCTTTTCTTTTTTCCAAAACAAAAGAATGTGTTGAACCACTATCAAACCACACCTCTACTATATCGCTTAGCTTTTCAAAATCTTCTGATTTATATTTTTTTCCTAAAAATTTTTGAGGATCATCAGAAAACCAACAGTCGGAACCTTCTTTTTCATAAATTTTAGCTATTGTCTCAAAAACATCCTCATCTACTAATATTTCTTTAGTTTTTTTGTTTACAAATATCGGTAATGGAACTCCCCAAACCCTTTGTCTTGATACACACCAATCTGGTCTAGTTTCAATCATCGATTTTAATCTTTCTTTACCCTTGCTTGGGTAAAAAGTTGTTTCATCAATTGCTTTCAAAGCTTTTTTTCTAAGTTTGTGACTCTCCATTGAAATAAACCATTGAGGGGTTGCCCTGTGAACCAAGGGTGCTTTAGATCTCCATGAGTGAGGGTAAGAATGAACTAGCTCACCATTTTTCAATAGTTTTTTTTGCTCTTTTAATTTTTCTATTACAATGGGATTTGCTTTAAAAATATGAATACCCTCAAATAATGAAACATTTTTTGTATATTTTCCATCTCCATCGACTGTTTCAATTGCTTTAATTCCATTATTAATACAAAGATTAAAATCATCTGGTCCATGGCTTGGTGCACAATGAACAATTCCAGTGCCTTGTTCAGTAGTTACAAAGCGTGCCTCTAGCATAGGTATATCATAATCATAGCCCAAATCTAAAAAAGGGTGATTACAAATTGTATTTTTAAAATCTTTACCTTTAAAGTTTTTTAAATTTTTATATTTTTGAATTTCACAATCTTTGATAACTGTCTCTAATAATGATTCTGCAATAACAATTTTTTTATCTTTAAATTCACCATTATCATTAATCTGAATTAATAAATAATCTAAACTCTCATTATAAGCTAAAGCTTTATTTGCAGGTATTGTCCAAGGAGTAGTGGTCCAAATAACAATATTACTATTTTCAAGCTCTTTAATATTTGATGACTTAACTGGAAAATTTACATAAATGGTATCAGATTTATGATCTTGATATTCTACCTCAGCGTCTGCTAAAGCAGTTTTTTCAACTGTAGACCATAAAACAGGTTTAAATCCTCGGTATAAACTTCCCTCTTTTAAAAACTTTCCAAGCTCCCTGACAATTTGTGCTTCAGCATCATAGCTCATTGTAGAATAATAATTTTCCCAATCTCCTACAACACCAAGTCTTTTAAATTGTTCTTTGTGAACCCCTATCCACTTTTCAGCAAATGATCTACACTCTTTTCTAAATTCAACGATAGGAACCTCGTTCTTGTTTTTTTTATTTTTTTTATATTGTTCTTCTATTTTCCACTCAATTGGTAATCCATGACAATCCCATCCTGGAACATAAACAGAGTCTTTACCATCCATTTGATGAAATTTAACAATAATATCTTTAAGAATTTTATTTAGAGCTGTTCCCATGTGAATATTTCCATTTGCATATGGAGGACCATCATGAAGAACAAATTTTTCAGCACCCTTTCTTGAATTTCTTAACTCTTTATAAAGATCAATTTTTTTCCATAATTCCAAAATTTCAGGTTCTCTTGTAGGCAAATTAGCCTTCATAGAAAAAGTTGTTTTTGGAAGATTAATTTGTGCTTTACTCATTTTATTTTTTTTGCTTTTGTTAAGTCTACTTTAATTTGTTTTTTTAATTGTTCTACATTTTTGAATTTTTTTTCTTTTCTGATAAATTTAAAGAATTCAACAGTTAAATACTTATTATATAAATTTCCAGAGAAATTAAATAAATGAACTTCTAATAAGATTTTTTTTCCATTAAATGTCGGTCTGTAACCTAAATTAGCTATACCTTTAATGAATTTGGAGTTTTTTTTGACTTTAGCTTTTACTGCATAAACTCCAGGACAAGCTAAAATATAATCTTTGATATCAATATTCGCAGTTGGGAAGCCTATTTTTTTTCCTAGTTGTCTCCCCTTTTGAACTTTACCCTCTATTGACCATTCTCTATTTAAAAGTTTATTGGCTTTATCTAATTTACCTTTTTGTAAGTAATTTCTAATAAGAGATGAGGAGATTACTTTTTTTTTTATTAATAAAGGTTTTGGATTGACTATCTTGTAATGGAATTTATTTTCATATTTAATAAGCTGATAAACATCTCCTTCTCTTTTGTTACCAAACCTAAAATTGTTACTAACAAATATAAATTTTGCATTTAATTTTTTTACTAATATTTTTTCAATAAAGTGAATTGATTTTGTTTTTGAAAAAGCTCTGTCAAACTTTTTCGTAATCACAAAATCGACATTAAATTTATTTAAAAGTCTCATTTTTTGTTTTTGACTAGAAATCCTAAAATTTTTAATATCTTTTTTAAAATACATCTTTGGCATTGGTTCAAAAGTCATAACTCCAATTTTTAAAGAATATTTCTTTTTATATTTCTGTGCTAAATTAAATAACTTTCGATGACCCAAATGAAGTCCATCAAAATTACCAATTAAGATTATTGAACCTTTGTGATTAGATTTGATGTTAAAATTATTATAAAAATTAATATTTTTTACCATCTTAATTCTGATTGAATATAGTTACATATAGTTTCATAAGACTTCGAAGTTTCATCTATTCCTTTTTCTTTAATTTCATTTTTATGAATTCCATTTGAAATTATAAGAGAGTCAAAATTTAAAAGATTTGCCCCTTTAATATCAGTGTTTAAATTATCACCTATTGATAATACCTTCTTATTTTTATTATTAGTGGCTTGGTGATAAACTTCTGGGTAAGGTTTGCCAAAATATAAAACCTCACCACCCATTTTTTCAAAAACCATTGCCACAGATCCAGCACATAGCTCTCTTACATTGCCTCTATCTACAATTAAATCAGGGTTTGTGCAGATCATCTTTTTTTTCAAATTATCTTCAAATAATTTTTTATAGTATTTGAGATCTTTATCATAATCATCAAATAAACCTGTACATAAAAAATATTCACTATTTTTTATATTATCTGATTTCATTTTTTTAAAATCATTGAATAAATCAAAATCTCTAGGTGGACCAATATGAAAAAAAAACTTGTCTATTAAATTTTTTTTTAAATAATTTAAGGCTGCTTGTCCTGATGAAAAAACGTGTTCCCTAACTTCTTTTTCCATACCTAGCTTTTCTAAAAATGATTTTACAGTACTATTTGGTCTTGGTGCATTTGTGAGCAGGACATAATCTTTACTTTTTTTATTAATCTCTTGTAAAACTTTTATAGCTTCATCATGAAGTTTAATCCCATTATGAACAACGCCCCATAAATCTATATAAAACAACTGATAATTGTCAGCAATAGAGCTTAACCCTTCTTTGTCTAAATTTTTAGCCATTAAAATAATCTATAAACCATAAAATCCTTAATTTCCTATATTTTTTAACTAACTTATTTTGAACTATATCTTGAAATAGTAATGCCAATCTCTATATGAAGTCCATATTATAAAGGAGAATTTATGAAATTTAGACCGTTACACGATAGAGTTTTAATAGAAGTTTTAGACAGTAGTGAAAAAACTGCAGGAGGAATTATTATACCAGATACTGCGCAGGAAAAGCCTCAAGAGGGAAAAGTTGTTGCTATTGGTGGTGGTGCAAAAACTGAAGATGGAAAAAAAATTCCAATGGATGTTAAGGTTGGTGATAAAGTTTTATTTGGCAAATGGTCAGGAACTGAAGTCAAAATTGATGGTAAAGAATACAGCATAATGAAAGAGTCGGACATTATGGGTATTTCAAGCAAATAATTTAATTTAAAGGAGAAAATAAAATGGCAAAAATTGTTAAGTTTGATGCTGAAGCAAGAGCAGCAATGATAAGAGGGGTAAATATCTTAGCTGACACAGTTAAGGTTACCTTGGGTCCTAAAGGTAGGAATGTAGTTATGGATAAATCTTATGGAGCTCCAAGAATAACTAAAGATGGTGTGTCTGTAGCTAAAGAAATTGATCTTGAAGATAAATTTGAAAACATGGGTGCTCAAATGGTAAAAGAAGTTGCAAGCAAAACTAATGATGAAGCTGGTGATGGAACAACTACAGCAACTATTTTAGCTCAAGCAATTGTAAGAGAAGGTGTAAAATATGTGACTGCAGGTATGAACCCAATGGATGTAAAAAGAGGGATTGATGCAGCAGTAGATGTTGTAAAACAAAACCTTGTTTCATCTGCGAAAAAAGTTAAAGACAGTGATGAGATTGCTCAAGTTGGAACAATTTCTGCTAATGGTGATAAAGAAATTGGAACAATGATAGCAAAAGCTATGCAAAAAGTTGGTAACGAGGGTGTTATTACTGTTGAAGAAAACAAAGGAATTGAAACTGAGTTAGATGTAGTTGAAGGTATGCAATTCGATAGAGGATATCTATCCCCATATTTTATTACTAATAGCGATAAGATGACTACAGAACTAGAAAATCCTTTTATTCTATTACATGAAAAAAAATTAACAAACCTACAACCAATGGTTCCACTTTTAGAGGCTGTTGTTCAAGCAGGTAGACCATTAATGATAATTTCTGAGGATGTTGAAGGAGAAGCATTAGCTACGTTAGTTGTCAATAAGCTTAGAGGTGGATTAAAAGTTGTTGCTGTTAAAGCTCCAGGTTTTGGAGACAGAAGAAAAGCAATGCTTGAGGATATTGCAATCTTAACAGGTGGCCAAGTTATTTCTGAAGACTTAGGAATTAAACTTGAAAATGTTAAACTTGAAGATCTTGGTTCTTGTAAGAAAGTTAAAGTTGATAAAGATAATAGCACTATAGTAAATGGAAGTGGAAAAAAATCTGATATTGAAGCTAGATGTTCATCTATAAAACAACAAATCGATGAAACAACCTCTGATTACGATAAAGAAAAACTTCAAGAAAGATTAGCTAAACTAGCTGGTGGTGTTGCTGTAATTAAAGTTGGTGGTGCGACTGAAGTTGAAGTTAAAGAAAGAAAAGACAGAGTTGAGGATGCTTTAAATGCAACAAGAGCAGCTGTTGAAGAAGGTATTGTAACAGGTGGTGGATGTGCATTACTATATGCTGCACAAGATCTTGAAAAAGTAAAAGCTAAAGGTGAAGATCAAAAAGCTGGCGTAGATCTTGTAAGAAGAGCTTTAGAGGCTCCTATTAGACAAATTACTAAAAATGCTGGGGTAGATGGCTCAGTAGTAGTTGGTAAATTGTTAGAACAAAATAAAAAATCACACGGTTATGATGCACAAAATGAAGAATATTGTGACATGTTCGCCAAAGGTATTATCGATCCTGTAAAGGTTGTTAGAACTGCTCTACAAGATGCTGCTTCTATTTCTGGATTATTAGTGACTACAGAAGCAATGATAGCTGACAAACCAGATGAAAAAGATGCTGGTGGTGCTCCTGCGATGCCTGGAGGAATGGGTGGCATGGGTGGAATGGGAGGAATGGGTGGCATGGGAATGTAAGCCTATTCTGAAATGAAATTTAAAGGCCATCTTTTGATGGCCTTTTTTTTTAGGTCTAGTAAAATAAGAAAATGTCAAAAAGATACAGTGGTAAATCCTTCAAAGACTCAAGTGTAAACAAAAAACCAAGATTAAGTTTAAAAGAAAAAAGAAAGCTTAAGAGAGAAAAAGCAAAAAAAACAAATTAAAAAACCATATTTTTCTCAAAATTTTAATATTTATTTAGCTTTTTTAAAGTTTCTAAAAAAAAAAATTAATGTATAAGAGCCACAAATTATGAGTAACGATATAAGAAACATCACTATCATTGCGCACGTTGACCACGGCAAAACGACTTTAATTGATAATCTAATGAAACAAAGTGGATCATTTAGAGAAAATGAGGTTGTTGATGAGAGATTAATGGACTCTGGAGAACTTGAAAAAGAAAGAGGAATTACCATTCTAGCAAAACCTGCTTCAATAAACTGGAAAAACTCAAGAATAAATATTATTGACACTCCTGGTCACAGAGATTTTGCTGCAGAAGTTGAAAGAGTTTTAAGTATGGCTGATGGTGCCTTATTATTAATTGACTCAGCTGAAGGTGTTATGCCTCAAACAAAATTTGTATTATCAAAAGCTTTAAAACAAGGATTAAAGCCTATTGTTGTAATCAACAAACTAGATAAAACAGATCAAAGAGCCAATGAAGTATTAGATGAGACATTCGATTTATTTGTAAGTTTAGATGCAAATGAGGAACAATTAGATTTTCCAGTTCTGTATGCAAGCGGAAGATCTGGATGGGCTGATAAAGAAGTGGAGGGTCCAAGAGAAAATTTAAATCCTCTTTTAGATCAAATAATTGAACATGTTAAACCAGCAGAATTAGATAAATCTAAGCCATTTGCAATGTTATCAACATTACTTTATGCGGATAGTTTTTTAGGAAGAAGTTTAGTAGGAAGAATTACTCAAGGAACTGCTAAGGCTAATCAAGCAATCAAAGCAATTAATTTAAAAGGTGAAAAAGTTGATGAAGGCAGACTTACAAAAATTTTTAGATATGAAGGAACAAAAAAAGTTCCTATAGAAGTTGGAGAAGCAGGAGATATTGTGGTTGTTGCGGGTTTAGAGAAAGCTAGTGTTGCTGACACGATTTGTGATTTAGAGGTTAATGAACCAATTTCTGCTACTCCTATTGATCCTCCAACTATGTCCATTACTATCACAGTTAATACATCTCCTTTAGCTGGCACTGAAGGAAAAAAACTTACCAGTACACAAATTAGAGATAGATTAATTATTGAAGCACAGAACAATGTTGGAATTACTTTTTCAGAAAATGATGGAAATGACTCTTTTGTAGTAAGCGGTAGAGGAGAATTAATGTTAGAAATATTACTAACTCAAATGAGAAGAGAAGGCTTTGAAATGACAGTTAGTCCACCAAAAGTTTTATACAGAAAAGATATAGATGGAAACAAACTTGAGCCAATTGAAGAAATTACAATGGACCTTGATGAAGAATACTCATCAAAAATTATTGATTCAATGAATAGAAGAAAAGGAAAGTTAGTAGAATTAAAAGATACTGGTAAAGATAAAAAGCGATTAATTTTCCATGCTCCTACAAGAGGTTTAATGGGTTATACAAGTAGATTTCTTACACTTACAAAAGGAAATGGCGTTATTAATAGAATTTTCCATGATTACGGTAAATTTGAGGGAGAAATGGAAGGGAGAAGAAACGGTGCTTTAATTTCAATGGAACAAGGAAAAGCAGTTGCTTTTGCAATATTTAACTTACAGGCAAGAGGTGAAATGTTTGTAACACATAATGATCCAGTTTATCCAGGAATGATAGTTGGATTATCACCAAAACCAGGAGATATGATAATTAATGTTATGAAGGGTAAAAAACTTACCAACATGAGAACTCAAGGTACAGATGAAAATGTTGTACTTACTCCAGTTAGAAAAATGTCAATAGCTGAACAGTTAAGCATGTTAAACACAGATGAGGCTTTAGAGATTACACCAGAATCATGCAGATTAAGAAAAGCTATTCTTGACCCGCATGAAAGAAAAAGAAGTGAAAAATCAAACTCTGCAGCCTAATTAAATATTTTATCTACTAAATAAAGTCCAAAGGCAACACAAGGGCCAATTCCAAAAGCAAATAATAAAGTTCCAACTCCGACCGTACCACCCAAATACCACCCAATGCCAACAACAGAAATTTCTAAAGTTGCTCTTACAGCTGCTATTGGTAAATTTGAAACTTTTTGTAATCCTATCATTAAACCATCTCTTGGACCTGGTCCAAGATTTGATACTAAATATATACCACCACCAACACCAACTAAAATTACTGAAACTACAGCTAGTATTAGTTGATAAATGTAATTGGATGGAGTTGGGACAAACTTAATACAAAGATCAATCATTAAAGCAATTATCAAAGCATTAAATATAGTTCCCATTCCAGGCCTCTGACCCAAAGGGATCCATAAAATTAAAACCGCAATACTTACTAAAAGAGTTATTGTTCCAATACTTAAATTTACATTTAATGAGATACCTTGTGCTAAAACACTCCAGGGAGAAGCTCCTGTGAAGGAAACTATTAATAGTCCCTCACCTAACCCAAATAGAGTAAGACCAAAGCATAAAAAAAAGAATGTTGAAAATTTTGGCTTAAAATTGAATGGCCTTTCTGAACTCCAATGTACTTTTGGTATTTTCTTTATTTTTAAAAACATTTTTTTATTAAATTATTTCTATTATTGAAAAAGTCTACTAATGTAACTGTCGAATGAGAAAATTTATAGTTGTTTTGTTTTTTATACTTTACCCTTCTATATCCATAGCCCATATGGCTCATTACAATAAATATAACAAACTTGAAATGGAAATATTCAGAAATGGTGAGTTAATTGGATATAACTATTATTTTTTTAACAGAAAAGGTGATCAAACTTTAGTTACTAATCAAATAAAATTCAGTGTAAAACTTTTAGGTGCAGTCATTTTTCAAGTGGAAAGTTATGGAGAAGAAAAATATCATAAAGATCAATTAATTTCATACAATTCTAAAACTTTACAAAATAATAAAGAAAAATTTGTGAATCTATTATTTAACAACAGTACTAAAAAATTTGAAATAAAAGGCTCTTCATTCAATGGTGAAACATCTATTGATAGTATAGTTGGGAATTGGTGGAACCATAAAATTCTACAGGCAGATAGTCAAATTAGTCCAATTTCAGGAAGTATAAAAAAACAGGTAGTCACTTTTATTGGTAAAAAAAAAATTGATCTCTACGGCAAGATTTATCAAGTGGACCATTTTACATTAAAGTCTAAGGACATGAGTATACCTAAAGATAAAAGACTAGATTTTAATATTTGGTACGATCAAAAAAACTCTACAATTTTAAAAGTTTCATATTCAAGAATGGGAGATTGGGAATATCGTTTAAAAAAAATTGAGTAATTGTTTAATTAATTTTTTTAAATAAGTCATGTGCACTTATCCATCCTGATTCTAATCTGGGTCCAATAAACCAATCAGCACATACTCCTATTTTTTTTTGAGGATCCCAATAACTTCTTATTTTTAAGGGTTTAGAATTTGATGAATATTTCCAACCATGATTAATACTATAAATTACTTTAGTTTTTTTAATTTTTGTAAGCTTAAAAAATTTATCGATTAAAACTTTTGAGTTTTTTTTTAAATTTTTTTTATTTTTATCTATATTTTTGTTTGCCCATTTAAAGGTACTTTGAAGTGTCCATAAATCATATTTTGATTTGAACCTTTTTTTTGTATTTTCATTACCTGCCCAACCTAAGACTGGGTCATCAAAAAGAAAGCTGCTAGGTGATTTTTTATTTTTTTTAATTGCAATCATAACTGTAATATTTGCATCCATTTTTAATTTTCTTTTTATAAATGTGTTATTTATAAATTTTTCTGAAAGTTTTTTAAGTTGTGGAAAAGGGCAAGTTAAAATGACTGCTTTATAAGTTCTTATTTTACCATCGGTGAATAGTAGAAACCATAATTTATTTTTGTAGTAAATTTTTTTGACTTCACTTTGATAAAAGCATTTAACTTTTTTTAAAAGAAATTTACAAATGTCATTATTGCCTTTTTTCCCAATTATTTTAATGTGTTTTTTATTTTCTTTTTTTTTGGAATTTAAAAAAATATGATTACCACTCCATTTTTTCAAAATTTTTATTTTAATCAATCTATTTGCAAATTTTTTAAATTCTATTGTCTTAGGAGAAAAATATTGTGTTCCATGATCAAAGCCAATCTGACCTTTTATTCTTTTAAATGAAGCTCGACCCCCTGGTCCTCTACCTTTATCATATAAATTGACTTGAAATTTTCTGTTAAGTAAATTTGCAATAGTAGCACCTGAAATGCCAGATCCGATTACGCAGTAATCACTCATTTACCAGCAACAACCATTCCCTCAATCATCATCGTTGGAGAATTAGTTGAGTATTCAAATTCTAAATCATTTGCTAAAGTTAGATTTTGAAACATATCTTTAAAATTACCTGCAATCGTTATCTCGTTTATTGGATGTTTGAATTCTCCATTTTCAATTAAAAATCCAGTTGCACCCACAGAGTAGTCACCAGTCACAATATTACTTCCGTGTCCTATTGTTTCTGTTATGTATAAACATTTAGGATTAGAATTTATTAAATCTTTATAGCTAGTTTTTCCATTTTCAAAGTAAAGATTGCTAGTCCCTCCACATCTTCCATTAGATTTAAGGTTTAACTTTCTGCCACTATAGGTATCTATTAAATAATTCTTTAATATCCCTTGCTCAACTAATTTTAGTGTATCTGTTCTAACACCTTCTGAGTCAAAACTTCTGGAGCCTTGGCCTTTAATTATATCAGGCTTATCAAAAATATTTACTGAATCTGAAAAAATTTTTTGATTAATTTTATCTTTTAAAAATGAAGTTCCTCTCGAAATAGCCGAAGCAGATATAGCACTTGCAAAAGTACTTAATATTCCTTTGGCAATTCTTTTATCAAAGATTATAGAAATCTTTTCACTGCCTATTTTTTTTGGACTGAGTTTTCTAAGAGTGTATTCTGCAGCTTTTTTTCCTAATTCTTCTGCATTCTTTATATCATTTAAATGACATTTGTGAGTATATTCATAGTCCCTCTCCATACTTTTATCATCTTTTGCAACAGCTACACTAGAGGCTACAAAAGATGAGGATTTAAAACCTTTACAAAAACCATCGCTATTCGCTAAAATAAAATTTGATTTGTTTTCTACAAAGCTGGATTCTGTATTTACTATTTTTTTATCATTTGAGGCAGCAGCCTCTAGTCTTGTTAAATATTCAGCCTTGCTATCATTCTCTAAATGCGTGTCATCATATAAATTGAAATCTTTAACTTCTTGAGCCAATAGATCCTTGTCAGGTAGTGAGTTAAATTCATCTTCTGGAGTATTTTTTGTAGTTTCGATACATTTTTCAATTAAAATATTAAGATTATCTTCTAGCAAATTTGATGACGATATTGATGACTTTTTCTTGCCAATGAATGTTGTGATATCTATGCCAAGATTATCAGATCTGTTTGACTCATCTAACTTTTTATTTCTAAAATTTACTGTTTCAGAAATAGAATTACCTACATTAACACTTGTACCCGTAGCTCCTAATTTTTTTGCTAAATCTAAACAATATGATGCTTTTTTTTCTAGATATTCCTGATCTTTAACCATTTATAAATTTGTGCCACCAACAGTCATTTTATTTATTAAAATTGAAGGCTGGGCTACTCCCACAGGAACTCCTTGCCCTGCTTTACCACAAGTACCAATTCCTGGATCTAACATCATATCATTACCAACCATTGAAACTTCTTTTAAAATTGAAGGACCATCACCTATTAAAGTTGCTCCTTTTATTGGTGAACCAATTTTACCATTAATAATCTCGTAAGCTTCTGTACAATTAAAAACAAATTTTCCTGAAGTAATATCAACTTGTCCCCCTCCAAAGCTAACTGCAAAAATACCTTTATCTACAGATTTTATCATCTCATCTTGAGTTTGTTTTCCACTTAGCATCATTGTATTTCTCATTCTTGGTAATACGATATGTCTATAGTTTTCTCGTCTACCACTACCTGTTGACCTAGTCTTCATTAATCTTGCATTTAATCTGTCTTGCATAAAGTTTTTTAAAATTCCATTTTCTATCAGTACAGTTTTTTCTGTTGGTGTGCCTTCATCATCAATTGTAAGACTCCCTCTTCTATTGTCTAAAGTTCCATCATCAATTATGGTTACACCCTCACTCGCAACTTTTTGTCCCATCAAATTATGAAATGCAGATGTTTTTTTTCTATTGAAATCACCTTCTAAACCATGACCTATTGCTTCATGAATTAATATAGCAGGCCAACCTGGACCAAGTACAACTTTCATTTCTCCTGCAGGAGCAGGTTTGCTGTCTAAATTCACAGAAGCTATTCTAAAAGCTTCATCACAAACATTTTTCCAATTATCATTTGTTAAATAATCATCGTACGATTGTCTTCCACCAATTCCATAAACACCTGACTCTTTTCTACCATTCTTTTCAAGCATTACTGAAACATTGAATCTTACTAAGGGTCTCACATCAGTTAGAGTTTCACCACCAGACCTAATTATTTCTACAGACTTTTGTTCACCACTAAAATTTGCTGTTACTTGTTTAACATTATTATCTTTTTTTCTTAGGTACTCGTTTACTTTATTTAATATCTCTATTTTTGAGTTAAGTGTTTTTTCTTCTATAGGATTAATGTTTGTATAATATTTTTTGTTTGATTTAGGAATAGAATAATCATAATTGCCTTTTGCAGATTTTAATGTTGATTTTAAATTTTCAGAGGATTGTTTTAACGAATTTTTTGATATTTCGTTAGAATGTGAATAAGCAACAATTTCACCTGAAACTGCTCTAAAGCCAAAACCTAAATCAGAATTATAACTAGATTTTTTTATCTTATTGTCATCCAATAAAATACTTTCGGACTTAGAATTTTCTAAATATAATTCTCCATCATCACATTTTTTTAATGTATCTGAAACAATAGTTTCCGCCTCGTTTCTATTTAAATCAGATTTATCAAAGAAATTGCTCATAGTTAGTAAAACATAGGTTGTTTAAAATAATTTTCAACTAGAGTATTTTACGCATGTACATAACCTAAGATAGTTAGTAAATAATTGTTAATAATGAAGGTTTATTTTAATAATTCTTGTAAAATTTGTAAGGCTGAAATTGATTTATATAAAAAAGAAAAGATTCAAGAAATTGAATGGATTGATATTACTAATAACGAATTAGCTAAAAAAGAAACATCAAGAAATAGTAAAGAACTTTTACGTAGACTTCATGTTAAAGAAAATGAAAAAGTTATTGAGGGTGCAGAGGCATTTTTAGCATTATGGAAAAAAATGCCAAAATATAAGTTTTTATACAGTTTTTTTAAATTACCAATTATCTTTAATTTATTTTCTTTTGGTTATGAAGTTGTTGCCTTTTTTTTATACCTAAAAAATAAGAAACAATTAAAAAATTAATCAAAAAAAAATAATAAGAACTGACTCAATAATGATAATGAGGCTATAAACATTATAAGAACAATCGAATACATCAATAAAACAACTTTGTTTTTTTTTCTTCTTAATCTCACAAAGTCTTTATCATCTAAATCAGAAATATCTCTATCCCCTACTACAGGATAATCGTAACTAAATCTCCAGGTGCTATCTCCAAGGCGTGAGTCCAAATTGTTAAAAAAAGTAATCCAAGCAAGAATATATTGCAAAACTAAATAAAGAATTATCAGAAAGATTGAACCAAAAAGCATTTTAGATTGTACCCAATTCTAATAAAAATTTAATTATTATTTTGTGCTCTTTTTCTAGCTATAAGCTGCGTTAAAGAGTCAACCATTGTGTCTGAGGCTTTAAAAATATCTATATTTTTAAATTCATGTGATAAATTTTTTTCTGGATTTGTTTTATCTTCAATTACAATTCCTTCATCTGGTGAATTATTTTTAATATAAATTAATAACAGCCAATCTTCATCTTCTGATTCATCCCATTTAATAAATATTTCTCCTGTCTCAAATCTTCTATCGATGCATCTAAAAATAGACATATGTCTGGTGATGTGTCTTTTATTAAGTTGAAAAACTAAACTACTAGCGCTTCTATAAAAACTCTCTAGAGCAAATTCTATTTTTTGTCTTGCAATTGTATATTCTTTTTCTTTCTTTAATAAAGTTTCTCTATCTTCATTTCCTTGAAGATTAACACCTAACGCTTCTACTCTTTCTTTAATTTTTTGATCTCTAATAATTCTGTATTTTTCTTTTAATTTATCTATTCTTTCTTGTAATGCAGAATAATCTTCTCTTTTTTCTCTTAATGAAATTTTTTCGAGTTTTTCCAACTCTTTAACTTCTCTAATTCTAAATTTTTCTATTTGCTTATCTAATCTCAATTGCTGTAAAAACTGTTTTTGTTTTTCAGCTTGTTCGATTCTTAGGAGGGCTTGTTCTTTTCTTAAAAAAACCTTTATATCTTTTGTTCTTTGTTTTTCTAATCTTGCTTCTTCTCTTAAAGCCTGTTCTTTCAATTTTACTTTTAGAACTTCTTCTTGTTTTTTTTCATTTTCTAACCTAATTTTTTCTTTTCTTTCATTCTCAATTTTCTCTATTTTAATTCGTCTTTTTTCATCAATCTTTAAAATTTTATAATCTGAAATTGTCTCTGAAATTTTATCAAAGAAACTCTGGATATATTTCTCTAAATTAAAATTAATCTTAAAATTAAATTGAGGTTTTATAGATAATTGAAATTTAACTAGTTTTAAAGCTAAGCTTTCTTTTTTAACTTTTTTTGTTATGAAATTAGTTTTTTTTTTTAAAATTTTGGGTCTTAATTTTTTATTTTTTTTTC
>CABXVQ010000003.1:0-57178 GCA_902515605.1 uncultured Pelagibacteraceae bacterium | reverse complement strand
TAAAAAAAAATTTTGAAATTCCTCTAAAAGTTTATTTCGCAAGTTTTTTTGAAGTCCTGCTGGAATTTCCTCACTAAATAGCTCTAAAAAAAATTCTGCCATCTCAAACTTGAGTATCAATCCATATTGCAGCAGCAGACTTTGTAATTTCTCTTATCCTTCCAATATATTCTGCTCTTTGAGCAACACTAATTGCTTTTCTGGCATCTAATATATTAAATATATGACTTGCTTTTAAACATTGATCATATGCTGGTAAAGAAATTTTTTTTTCTACTAATGATTTAGCCTCACCCTCAAACATATCAAACATTTTAAAAAGATTTTCTGTATTCGCATAGTCAAAATTATAGGCAGAAAATTCTTTTTCTGATTGATGAAAAACTTCCCGATATTCGACATGCTCATTGTTCCAAATTAAATCATAAACATTCTTTTTTTCTTGAGTGAACATACAAATTCTTTCTAAGCCATATGTTATTTCAACTGAAACTGGTTTGCATTCAAAACCAGCCATTTGTTGGAAATATGTAAATTGTGTTATTTCCATACCATCACACCATACCTCCCAACCCAGACCAGCAGCCCCTAGTGTTGGACTCTCCCAATCATCTTCAACGAATCTGATATCATGGTTTTTATGATCAATACCAATTAATGATAAACTATTTAAGTATAGTTTTTTTATATTGGATGGAGATGGTTTTATAATTACTTGAAATTGATAATAATGCTGAAGTCTATTTGGATTATCTCCGTATCTTCCATCTGTCGGTCTTCTTGAAGGCTGAACATAAGCAGCTTTCCATGGTTTAGGTCCAAGAGATCTTAAGGTGGTTGCAGGATGAAATGTTCCAGCTCCAACCTCCATGTCATAAGGCTGTAAAATTATACAACCTTGTTTGCTCCAAAACTTTTGTAAATTTAAAATTGTATCCTGAAAAGTTTGAAACTTTACTTTTTTTTTACTATTTTTAGAGACCATATCTTTGCCATACAGATTTTTCATCTAATATATTTGCGAGTTGATCTACGTGATCATTCGATGATGATAATTTTTTACTTAACCAGCCTTTAGATTTTTCAAATTTTTTAATTACTACATCTTCTCCAAATTTTTCTCTTAATACTTGATTGGCATCTCCAATTTCATCTATTAAACCAAGAGACTTAGCTTTACGTCCTGACCAAAATTCTCCTGAAAATAGCTCTACCTCTGATTTTTTTAATCTTAAGCCTCTACTTTTTTCAACAACATCAATAAAATCTTTGTGTAAATCTAACTGAATATTTTTAAGTCTATCGATATCTTCTTTTTTTTCATCAAGGAAAGGATCTAGAGTACTTTTGTTTTTACCTGCAGTATGAACTCTTCTTTCAACTCCAATTTTCTTTATAAGTTCTGTAAAACCAAAAGAAGAATAAATCACTCCTATAGAACCAATAATAGAACTTGAGTTTGCATATATTTCATCTCCAGCACAGGCAATTAAGTACCCTCCTGAAGCAGCAACATCTTCAGCAAAAACAATAACCTTTTTTTTATTTTTTTTAGCCTTCTGTCTTATAAAGTTGTAAATTAAATGAGATTGGACAGGAGAACCCCCTGGTGAATTTATAGTAATTGCAACACATGGTGCTTTTTTTAAGGAGAAAGCTTTTGAAATAATCTCTTCTTGACCTGAAAAATCGATACCTTGTTTAAACTTTCCAACATTTCCTATTACTCCACTTAATTTTATATGTGGGATGATTTTTTTCTTTTTTAAAAAAGAGAACATTTTTAACCTTTATAGAATTTTTAATTGAATATAAAGACACCTTATAATTGAAGATTCAGGTGCGTCAATTGATAAGTAATAAATACAAACTTATTATACTAATTTGTTCACATAAATGGGAACTGTAATTCAGCTCAAAAACCAAATTAATAATTCTTATTTTCAACTTAAAGACTCAGTTGAAGATAAATTGCTGCTCGTAGAGGATAAGATAAAGTCAAAACTTGTAAGTAAAGTTGATTTGGTTCAAAAAATGACTAACTACCATCTTGATACTGGTGGCAAAAAATTACGAGCTTTATTAACTTTAGGTTCGGCCAAAATGTGTGGTTACTCAAAAGGTACAAGAGACATAAATCTTGCTGCCTGTGTTGAACTAATTCATGCTGCAACTTTAATGCATGATGACGTGATAGATAATGGTTCCTTAAGAAGAGGTAAGAAAACTTTGAATAAAGTTTGGGATAATCACTCCTCTGTATTGATTGGGGATTATCTTCTTAGTAGATGTTTTGAAATGATGGTAGAAGATGGAAATATAGAAGTTTTAAATTTACTATCGTCAACCTCCTCAAAAATTGCTCAAGGAGAAATATTACAACTTCAACATCAGGGAGAAGTTGATATGTTAGAGGAAACATATTTAAAAATTATATCAGCAAAAACTGCAGAGTTATTTGCTGCAGCTACTAAGGTTGGAGCTATATTATCTGACATGCAAACTAAAGAAAAGGAAGCTTTAGAATTTTATGGAAGAAATCTTGGCTTAACATTTCAAATAGCTGATGACACTTTAGATTACAATTCAGAAATTAAATTGTTTGGAAAACAAATTGGACAAGATTTTTACGAAGGTAAAATAACCCTTCCTATAATTTTATTATTTCAAAAAGCTGACAATCAAGAGAGAGAGAAACTGAAAGATATTTTTTCTAAAAGTTTAAGGAATGAGAACAATTTAGATTACACTTTATCCTTAATAAAAAAATATGATATAATTAAAGCATGCTATCAAAAAGCCCAGCACTATATTAACTTAGCCTCAAATTCTTTGTCAGTATTTAAAGACTCTAACGAAAAAAATATTCTCGAAAATTTAACTTCTTTTAGTTTATCGAGAAATTTTTAAGGACTTAAAAGGCTTTTTTCCCAATTATTATTATTGTCTAAAGTATACTTCAGCCTTTCATGTATTCTATTATCTCCATCTAACCAAAATTCGATACTTGATGGTTTTAAATTCCAGCCAGACCAGTGATCTGGCCTTGGTACTTTATCTTTATTACTATATTTTTTTTTAAAATTTTCTAAATTATTTAAAAGTTCATCCCTACTTTTTAAAATGCTACTTTGTTTTGAGGCCCATGCTCCTATTCTGCTTTCATAAGCCCTAGTGCTATAATAATCGTCTGCTATTTTATCATCTACTAGATTTAGTTTTCCAACAATTCTAATTTGTCTTAATAAGCTTTTCCAATGAAAACACATTGTAGCATTTGGATTTTCTTTTAATTCTTTACTTTTTTGGCTTTTTAAATTTGTATAGAAAATGAACCCATCTTTATCAAAACCTTTAAGCAAAACCATTCTAACTGATGGAACTCCATCTTTGCTGGCAGTCCCTAAAGCCAAAGCATTTGGATCATTTATTTCTTTCTTTTTTGCCACTTCAAACCATTCCTCAAATAGTTCAAATGGATCATCAAGATCAAGAAAGCATTTATTTAGGCCTAGTGAGTTTTTTTGATACATAATTTTAACAAAATAATCTATATAATATAAATAATGTCATTTAATACATTTGGAAAGTTTTTTCGTTTCACTACCTGGGGAGAGTCCCATGGTCCAGCTATTGGCTGTATTATTGATGGTTGTCCTCCCTTAATTCAACTAAAAGAACAAGATATTCAAAAAGAATTAGATAAAAGGAAGCCAGGACAATCTAAATTTACCACCCAAAGAAAAGAGGGAGATAAAGTTCAAATTCTTTCTGGGGTCTTTGAGGGCAAAACGACTGGAACTCCTATATCACTGATAATTTATAACGAAGATATGCGTTCAAAAGATTATAAGGATATTAAAGATAAGTTTAGACCTGGGCATGCAGATTTTACATATTTTAAAAAATATGGAATTAGAGATTACAGAGGAGGAGGAAGATCATCCGCCAGAGAAACAGCAGCAAGAGTTGCTGCAGGTGCTATTGCTAAAAAAGTTTTAGAAAATAAATTAGGTAGAAAATTTAAGATTTCTGCTGCAGTAACACAACTTGGAATTCTTGGCTGTGATACAACAAAATGGGACAATAAAATAATCTATCAAAATCCATTTTTTTGTCCTGATAAGTCAATGTTAAAAATATGGGAGAAATATCTTTTAAGTGTTAGGAAAGCAGGGTCTTCTTGTGGAGCAATTATCGAAGTAAGAGCTAATGGAGTTCCAGCTGGTTTAGGTGCACCAATTTACTCGAAATTAGACTCTGATATTGCTTCTGCTATGATGAGTATTAATGCCGTTAAAGGAGTTAATATTGGTTCAGGAATGAACTCTGCTCAATTATCTGGTGAAGAAAATTCTGATGAAATTTCACAAACCAAAAAGAAGTTAAAATTTAATTCCAATAATGCAGGGGGAATACTTGGAGGTATATCTTCTGGACAAGAAATAATTGTTTCATTCGCGGTGAAACCTACTTCTTCAATTTTAAAGAGTAGAAAAACAATTAATAAAATTGGAAAAAATACTACCATATCTGTAAAAGGAAGGCATGACCCATGTGTAGGCATAAGAGCTGTCCCAGTAGGTGAGGCTATGCTTTCATGTGTTTTATTAGATCATTACCTAATGCACAAAGCTCAATGCGGTTAATGTAAATTATTTTTGTTTTTGTAATACAATATTAGAATTCAATAGATCAAGAACTTTTTCTTCAATTGAATTAGAATCTAAATTAGCTATTTTGTACATATTTTCAGGTGTATCTTGATCAATAAAAATATCTGGTAAATTCATTGATCTAAATTTTAGATTATTATCCATTAAACCTTTTTTTGTTAAAAAATTAACAACATGAGAACCAAATCCACCTATAGAACCTTCCTCAATAGTCATAATAGCTTCATGTGTGGTTGCAAGTTGCCAAATTAAATTTTCATCTAAAGGTTTTGCAAATCTTGCATCAACAATTGTTATGTCTATTCCCTTTTTTTTTAAATTTTCAGCTGCTTTTAAAGTTTCATTTAATCTTGCTCCAAAATTTAATATAGCTAATTTTTTTCCTTCTTTAATAATTTTTGATTTACCTATCTCTATCTTCTCGTTAATAGAAGGTAAAACTAAACCTAGTCCTGTACCTCTTGGATATCTAAATGCACAGGGTCTATCATTTATTTCTGTTGAGGTATTTATCATTCTTACTAATTCAGCCTCATCACTAGCTGCCATAACTACAAAATTGGGCAATGTCGATAAGTAAGTTATATCAAAACTTCCTGCATGTGTTGGTCCATCTGCACCTACTAAACCTGCTCTATCTATTGCAAATCGTACTGGTAAACTTTGAATGGCTACATCATGAACAACTTGATCATAAGCCCTTTGAAGAAACGTTGAATATATTGCAGCGTAAGGTTTAAAATTTTCAGTTGCTAAACCAGCAGCAAACGTAACTGCATGTTGTTCTGCAATTCCAACATCAAAAGTTCTTTCTGGAAATTCATTACGAAAACTATTTAAACCAGTCCCATCAGGCATCGCAGCGGTAATAGCAACTATTTTACTATCTTTTTTTGCATGTTGAATCAAAGTATCTGCAAATACTTTAGTATATGACGGTTTCTTGTTAATGCTTTTAATTTGCTCTCCAGTTTTTACGTTAAACTTTGAAACTCCATGATAGTTATCTTTTGCTTGCTCAGCGAATGAATATCCTTTTCCTTTTTTTGTTTTGATATGAATTAAAATAGGTCCCTCATGCTTTGAGTCCTTAGCATTTCTTAAGATTGGAACTAAAGAGCTTAAATCATGCCCGTCAATTGGGCCAATGTAATAAAATCCTAGTGAACTAAATAACGTCCCACCTGTTACAGCAGATCTAAGCAAGTCCTCAGCTTTGCCTGCTTTTGCACTAAATCGTTTTGAAAAAGCAGATGTAATTAATTTTATAGTCTCTCTCAGACTAAAATAAATTTTACCAGAAAAAATTTTAGCTAAATAAGTGCCCATTGCTCCAACAGGTCTAGCTATAGACATGTCATTATCATTTAATATGACAATCATTTTAGTTTTAGATGCACCAG
The DNA here is from genome assembly GCA_902515605.1 of uncultured Pelagibacteraceae bacterium. Taxonomy (GTDB): domain Bacteria; phylum Pseudomonadota; class Alphaproteobacteria; order Pelagibacterales; family Pelagibacteraceae; genus Pelagibacter. The sequence continues at coordinate 51,099 of CABXVQ010000003.1, read as the reverse complement.
CATTGTTCATGGCTTCATAAGCCATACCTGCACTGATGGCCCCATCACCTATAACTGCAATAACATTATCAGACTTATTTGAAAGTCTATTAGCTTCAGCTATACCTAAAGCTGAGGAGATTGAAGTTGAACTATGTGCTGCACCAAAAGGATCATATTCACTTTCTAATCTTTTTGTAAAGCCCGATAGGCCACCTCCTTGCCTCAATGTTCTTATTTTATCTTTTCTTCCAGTCAAAATTTTATGTGGGTAGCACTGATGTCCCACATCCCAAATTAATTTATCATTAGGGGTGTTAAAAATAAAATGAAGTGCAACACTTAGCTCGACAACTCCAAGGCTTGCCCCTAAATGGCCTCCAGTAACTGATACTGCATCGATCATTTCCTCTCTTAATTCATCAGCTACTTTTTGTAACTTCGACTCAGGTATCTTCTTTAAATCTGAAGGAAAATTTATTTGATTTAAAAATTTATATTCTTTTGTCATTTATTCCTATTCAAAATATAATTTAAGGTCGCTGATAAATCTTTTGATTTAGAACCATATTTTTTCAATTTATTATTAATTTTAAAAATTAATTTATTTGCATATTTAATAGTATTTTTATGTCCTAGTAAACTAATTAGAGTTGCTTTACCCTTTTTTTTATCTTTTCCAGTTTTTTTTCCTGCTGTTAATAAACTACCCTTATGATCAATTAAATCGTCGGCAACTTGAAATAATAATCCAATGTCTGAGCCTAAATTTTCGAATTTCTTAATTTCACTCTTATTTCTTTTTTTTAAAATTAAAGGTACTGCACAGCAAAAACTAAATAATTTACCAGTCTTTTTTATTTCCATTTCAAGAACTCTTTTTTTAGATACTTTCTTATGTTCATAACTTAAGTCTAAATATTGTCCCCCAGCAATTCCAAGATGGCCTGCACTTTCTGAAAGCTTATTTACAAGATCAACTTTTACAGCCCGAGAAGTTTTTAAATCTTTATGTGTCAAAATCTCAAACGCCATAGTTAAAAGTGAGTTTCCAGCTAAAACAGCTGTTGATTCCCCAAATTTAATATGCGTCGATTGTTTGCCTCTTCTAATTGTATCATTATCCATGCAAGGCAAGTCATCATGAATTAAAGAATAAGCATGTATACACTCAATAGCTGAACCTATCATTATTAATGTTTTGTAATCTATTTTAAATATTGACCCAGCATCAATCAGAATTTTTGATCTAATTTTTTTACCACCAGAAAATAAACCATATTTCATTGGTACTATTAATTCAGATTTTTTTTGTTTTTTTATAAAACTTTTTAAAAAAAAATCAGTGTCTTTAGCTATTTTATTTAATTTACTTTGCATCTTTTTTATTAAAAATTTTTGTAATCTTTTCTTTAGTTTTTATGTTTATATCTTTGATATTTCTTTGGAATTTCTTCTCAATTAAATTATTAAGCTTAATAAGATTTTGATAGTTTTCCATAGTCTTTTCCAGATCTTTTTGGTTTTCTAAATATTCGATCATCTTATTTGCTTTATTAGTTAGTTCCTCTAAAGATAGGTCACTATAATCATTTGGTAAATTTTTATCTTTCATATAATACTCTGAGATAATACATGAAAATTAATCTTGCAAATATTAAAAAAGCTATAAAACACTTAAATAAAAATGAGTGTGTAGCCATACCTACTGAGACTGTTTATGGTTTATCAGGAAATGCATACTCAAATAAAGCTTGTGAAAAGATATTTAGATTAAAAAAAAGACCAAAAGATAACCCTCTTATAGTTCATTATTACAACAATATACAATTAAGAAAAGATTGTAATTTTGATAATAGATTTTTAAACTTATATAAAAAATTTTGTCCAGGACCAATTACATTTGTTTTAAATTTACAGAAAAATTCAAAAATTTCTAAAATTGCAACTAACAAAAGAAACTCCTTGGCTATAAGATTTCCCAAACATCCTGTTACAAGAGCTCTATTAAAAAAACTGAAATTTCCTCTGGCAGCACCAAGTGCTAATTTATCCTCAAAGGTAAGTGCTGTAAAATCAATAGATGTAAAGGAGGATTTTGGAAATAAAATTAAATACATCTTAGAAGGTGGAAAATCTAAAATAGGTTTGGAGTCTACGATAATTGATCTAAGAAAAGAACCAAAAATCTTAAGAGTAGGAGGTTTAGAAATTAGTAGTATTGAAAAAGCATTAAATCAAAAAGTAAAAATAAAGAATAATCCATTGGAGATTACTGCACCAGGCCAATATAAGCTTCACTATTCTCCTGGAATTCCATTAAAGATGAATGTAAAAAAGGCAAAAGATAACGAGGCCTATATATTGTTTAAAAGAATTAAAAAAGCAAAACCAAACTATTATTTTTTATCTAAAAAAGGTAGTCTTAAAGAAGCTGCAAAAAATTTATACTCAACACTCAGAAAAATAAAAAAAAGCAAATTTAAATCTATTGTCGTTGGAAAAATTCCTAACAAGGGATTGGGTATAACTATCAATGATAGATTGTTAAGGGCTTCGAAATTTTAATGCAAATTCCATTGGAAGTAATTGGATTATCAAAAATTTATAACAATAAAGATGCTGTAAAAGATATTTCTTTTAAAGTTAATAAAAATGAAATTATTGGAATATTAGGTCCTAATGGATGTGGAAAAACAACTACTATTGGAATGATTTTAGGATTATTAAAACCATCAAATGGTAAAGTGTTAATAAATGGAATTGAAATTGAAAAGAAAAGAGTTGATTTATTAAACCATCTTAACTTCATATCACCTTATATTGAACTTCCAAAAAAATTAACAGTAAAACAAAATCTTGAAGTATATGGAAGACTATATGATGTTAAAAACTTAAAAAAAAAAATAGAAATGCTCACAGAGAAACTTAGATTGAGTGAAATAATAAATAAACTTACAGGAGAGCTATCTTCAGGTCAAAAAAATAGAGTCAGTCTTGCTAAATCAATAATTAATAATCCTGCAGTTTTACTGCTAGATGAACCAACAGCATCTCTAGATCCTGAAACAGGTGATTTTGTGAGAAGTTTTTTAGAAAGTTATCAAAAGGAAAATAAAGCATCTATTTTACTAGCATCACATAATATGTCTGAAGTTGAAAGATTATGTTCTTCAGTACTGATGATGAATAAAGGATCAATAGTTGACAGTGGTAAACCAGAACAATTAATCAAAAAACATGGGCGAAAAAATATGGAAGAAGTTTTTTTGAAAATTACAAGAGAAAGAATATGAATTTTAATAAAATGTATGGTCTTTTTTTAAGACATTTCTATTTAATTAAAGGATCCTTACCTAGAATTTTAGATTTAGTTTATTGGCCAACTATACAAATTATACTATGGGGATTTATTTCTAAGTTCTTTTCTATCTATAGTGACTATTACAGTAATACAGTTGGAGTAATTCTAACATGTGCAATACTTTATGATATCCTTTTCAGATCTAGTATTAGCTTTAATATGCTTTTTTTAGAGGAAATCTGGAGTAGAAATTTTACAAATCTTTTTATAGCTCCTCTTAAACTTAAAGAAATAATAGTATCACTAGTTTTTACAGCTTTGATAAGAACCTTAATTGGATTAGTACCAGCAATTATTTTAACCTCTCCTTTGTTTGGAGTTTCAATTTTAAAATTAGGTCTACCACTATTATTATTATTTCTAAGTTTATATATTTTTGGTATTACACTTGGTTTGTTTGTTAGCGCTGGTCTTATGAGATATGGTCCATCTTTTGAAAATATTGCATGGTCATCTTTATTTTTATTAGCTCCTCTTGGTTGTATATATTATCCAATAGAGATCCTTCCTAATTTTTTTCAAACAATTGCTAAAGGATTACCCTTGGTCTATATTTTTGATGAAACCAGAAACATACTTTTAAATAATTTTGTAAATTATGAAAATTTAAAACAAGCTTATTTATTAAATTTAATTTATTTAACATCTGGAATTATTTTATTTTACTTTTCATTTGTAAAAGCGCGAATTAAGGGAACCTTAATAAATATGGGCGAATAAATGGTGCGCCTGCTAGGAGTTGAACCCAGAACCTCCTGATCCGAAGTCAGGCGCTCTATCCAGTTGAGCTACAAGCGCATATAATATTAATATATTATTTTATGAAAAAAAAAATAAATTTGATTGTAGAAGATGCTGATAAAAACCTTCGTGTTGATGTTTTTATCAATAAAAAAGAAAATAAAATCAGCAGAACAAGAATTAAAAATTTAATTTTAGATAAGAAATTAAAATTGAATAATCAAATTAACATAGATCCATCAAAGAAAGTTTTTTATGGTGATACTCTAGAGCTAATCATTCCAGAGCCAAAAATAGCTTCACTTACACCCTATAAATATAAGTTAGATATTATTTATGAAGATGAAGATTTGATTGTTATAAATAAACCTGCAGGAATTGTAATACATCCTGGAGCAGGAAATTTTGATAAGACTATTGTTAATGCGTTAATAAACTATGATAAAAATTCTTTATCAAATATTGGTGATGAGTTAAGACCAGGAATAGTACATAGAATTGACAAAAATACATCTGGTTTAATAGTTGTTGCAAAAAATAACGAAACACACGAAAATCTTTCAATTCAATTTAGTAAACATTCAATTACCAGGGTCTACCAATTGTTAATTTGGGGGAAGGTAAAACCTTCAAGGGGAAAAATAGAAACATTTATTACCAGAAGTTCTAAAAATAGACAAATGATGGAGGTAAGTAAAACAAAAGGAAAAAAAGCGATTACAAATTATAAAACAATAGAAATCTTTGAAAATGAATATACTCCAACTTTGAGTTTATTAGAATGTAAATTGGAAACTGGTAGAACTCATCAAATAAGAGTTCATATGAATTTCATGGGTAATAGTATTGTTGGTGATGATAAATATAAAAAGAAATTTAAAAAAATTAAAAATATTAATGTCACATTGGAAAAAAAACTGATTAATCTAAAACGTCAATTTCTTCATGCTAAAACTATTGGTTTTATTCATCCAAAAAAAAATAAAGAAATGATTTTTAACTCAATTTTGCCACAAGAACTTGAAATAATTCTTAAAATGCTAAGAAATACTGGCAAATAAATTATTGAAAAAAATAAATTATTAATTAGATAAACTGTTTATGAATGCAACTATAAATAACAATCTACCTACTTTAAGTAATGAAGGAGGTCTTTCTGTATATTTGGAGCAGATTAAAAAATTTCCTATGCTGGATGCAGAAGAGGAATATATGCTGGCAAAAAATTGGAAAAATAACGGGAATGTTAAAGCAGCAGAAAAATTAGTTACAAGTCATCTAAGATTAGTAGCAAAAATTGCAATGGGATATAAAGGTTATGGTCTTCCTGTAAATGAAATGATTTCGGAGGGGAATGTAGGTCTGATGCAAGCTGTTAAAAAATTTGAACCAGAGAAAGGTTTTAGACTTGCTACTTATGCTATGTGGTGGATAAAAGCATCTATTCAAGAATATATTTTACGATCTTGGAGTTTGGTAAAGATTGGTACAACTTCTGCACAAAAAAAATTATTTTTTAATTTAAAGAAATTAAAAAACCAAATTGCACCACAATCAGAAGGTGACTTAAGAAATGAACATGTAAACGAAATAGCTAATAAACTTGATGTAAGCAAGGATGAGGTTATTTCTATGAACAGACGTTTATCAGGTAAAGAATTTTCACTTAATGCCCAAGTAGGTGAAGATGGTGATGAATGGCAAGATTGGTTAGTTGATAAAGAATTAGATCATGATCTTAAATTTGCACACCAAGAAGAAATGGAGCAGAGAAAAGATTTATTAAAAAACTCTATTAAAGTTTTAAATGAAAGAGAAAAAGAAATTTTATACTCTAGAAGATTAAATGACAATCCAACTACTCTTGAGGATCTAAGTAAAAAATATAAGATAAGTAGAGAAAGAGTAAGACAAATTGAAAATAAAGCTTTTGAAAAATTACAAAAACATATGCTTTTACTTGCCAAGTCTAAAAATTTACTACCAGTTAATTAAACTTCAAAAGGATTTTCGATTAATATTGTATCTTCTCTTTCGGGACTGGTTGAGATACTCGAGATTTTAGTTCCAATAAAATCTTCAACTGCAAAGATGTAATTTTTTGCGTTCTGAGGGAGATCATCAATATTTTTAATTCCTTTAGTAGATGTTTTCCATCCAGAAAAAGTTTTGTATATAGGTTTAATCTTTAATTGATCTTCAACAGCTGCAGGCAGATAGTCAATTTTATTGTTATCAAGTTCGTATTGAATGCACATTTTAATCTCATCTAACTCATCTAGTACATCTAATTTTGTAAGTGCAATTCCATCAATTCCTGAAATTTTAATAGTTTGTCTAACTAAGACACCATCAAACCAACCACATCTTCTTTTACGACTGGTTACTGTTCCAAATTCCTTACCCCGAGTTCCTAATAATTCCCCAATAGTATCTGTAAGCTCTGTTGGAAAGGGTCCTTCACCTACTCTTGTTGTGTATGCTTTAGTTATTCCTAAAACATAATTTATTGAATTTGGTCCACAACCAGTACCAGTTGCAGCACTTGATGCAACAGTATTAGAGGAAGTTACAAACGGATATGTCCCATGATCAACATCTAATAAAATACCTTGTGCTCCTTCAAATAAAATCTTTTTTTTTTGTCTTTTGAATTGGTCAATCTTTAACCATACTGGTTGTGAAAATTTTAAAATATCTGGAGCAATTTTTAACAAATCTTTTTTTAGCTGATTTTTCTTAAAAATTTTTTTACCTAAACCTTTTCTAATAGCATTATGATGCAACAAAACAGACTCCAGTCTTTGATCTAAGTTTTTTTCAGATCTTAGATCCATTACTCTAATAGATCTTCTTCCAACTTTATCTTCATACGCTGGACCAATGCCTCTTCTAGTGGTTCCTATTTTTCCTTTACCAGCAGCATCTTCTCTTATTTCATCCATTTCTCTATGGAATGGCAATATCAAATTTGCTGACTCAGAAATTATAAAATTGTCAACATCTACTTCAACCCCTTTTGATTTGATTTCTTTTATTTCATCAAGTAGCGCCCAAGGATCTACTACTACACCATTTCCAATTATTGAAATTTTATTTTTTCTGACTATTCCTGACGGTAATAATCTAAGTTTATAAGTTACTCCATCTATAACTAATGTATGGCCAGCATTATGACCCCCTTGAAATCTGATTACTACATCTGCTTGTTCAGATAGCCAATCAACTATTTTACCTTTACCTTCATCACCCCATTGGGAGCCAACAACAACTATATTTTTCATTATCTAAATCTTTTATTTATTTTCATTGAATTAAGATGGTTAATTGGACCATGTCCTTTTCCATATTTAGGGTTGGTTAATATTGCAGAATTTACATATTTAATTCCAAGCTCACAAGCTTTCTTAATACTTTTTCCACATGAAAAAAAAGTTGCTATAGCACTAGATAAAGTACATCCAGTACCGTGAGTATTTCTTGTTCTATGTCTTGAGCTTATAAAAACTTTCAAATCTGACTTATTCATAAAAACGTCTTGCACATTCTTAGATTTTAAATGACCACCTTTAATTAGAACATTTTTAGCTCCTAAATTTATCAACTTATTTGCTGATAATATCATATCTTCTTTATTATTAATTCTTATACCAGTCAAAACCTCAGCTTCAGGAATATTTGGAGTAATCAAAGAGACTTTTTTTATAAGTTTCTTTTTTAAGGTTTGAATTGCATTATAATCTATTAATCTTGTGCCACCTTTTGCTACCATAACCGGATCTAGGATTATTTTTTTAACTTTTATAATATTTAGAGAACTTACGACCCTATTAATAACATCTGACGAATGAAGCATACCAATTTTAATTGCATCAGGCTTAATATCGCTTGAAGTAAAGATTATTTGATTTTTTATTTCATTGGGGTGGATTGGTATTAATGATTTAACTCCTTGAGTATTTTGTACTGTAACTGCAGTTATGGCAGTCATAGCATATGAGCCTATAGTTGTGACTGTTTTAATATCTGCTTGAATTCCTGCTCCACCAGAGGAATCAGATCCTGCTATAATTAAAATTTTTGATTTTGGCTTCAATTTAATTAATTGTTTTGGTAATTATTTTTATACATTTATTAAGTAAAACTCTATTTTTACTCTCTCCCATTATTCTTATTTTAGCCTCTGTACCAGATTTTCTGACAAGAATTCTACCATGACCTTTGATTAATTTATTGGCAATTTTTATTGAGTTTTTTACAGATAATTTTTTTAAAATGTTTTCATCTTTAATTTTTATATTTACTAGCACTTGAGGTATTTTCTCAAATACATCAAAAAAATTACTTGCTTTTATTTTTTTATTTAACGCTCGAATAACTTCAAGAGCAACTAAAAGACCATCACCTGTAGTAGCAAATTTTCCAAGAATTATATGACCTGATTGTTCTCCTCCTAAATTAAACCTTTTCTTTTGCATAATTTCCTTAACATATCTGTCACCAACATTAGCTCGAGTGAATTTAATTTTTTTTCTTTTAAAAAAATCTTCTAAACCATAATTTGACATTAAAGTTCCTACTACACCTCCCTTGAGGATCCGTTTTTTTTTCCAAAAAACAGCTAATGCAGCAATAATTTGATCACCATCTATTATAAATCCTTTTTCATCACACATTATAATCCTATCTGCATCTCCATCTAAAGAAATGCCTAAATCAGCTTTATATTTTTTGACATATCTTTGCAATGTGTTTGGATAAGTAGATCCACAATTTTTATTAATATTGAAACCATTTGGTTTATCTCCAATTATTGTCAGCTTAGCTCCAAGGGTTTTAAGCATTTTAGGGGCAGATTTATATCCAGCTCCATTCGCACAATCTAGTACAATTTTCATATTTTTTAATTTAAAGCTCTTGGGAATTTTTTTTTTGATTATAGATAAATAATCATCTGTGCCAGTCTCTAATCTCTTTACTCTTCCTAAAAATTTTGGATTTGATAAATGTTTTTTTACATTAAGATCAATTAAATTCTCAATTTTTTTTTGAATTTTATCAGATAATTTTAGTCCATCAGGGCCAAATAGTTTTAACCCATTATCATCAAATAAATTATGAGATGCTGTTATCATAATCCCTAAATTAGCATTCATAGATTTTGTTAACATTGCTAGTCCGTTGGTCGGTAAAGGTCCTAAGGTAAAAACATGCATTCCTGCAGATGCTAAACCAGAAACTAAAGCAGGTTCAAGTGCATAACCTGAAAGCCTTGTATCTTTAGCTATAATCGCAATTTGTTTTTTTTTTTTTAAGTTTGTAAAGTATTTACCTGCTGCTAGGCCAAATTTAAAAAACATATCGCCATTAATATTTTTACTATTCACATGCCCTCTAATTCCATCTGTACCAAAATATTTCATTATTATTTAATTAGCTCTTTGAAAACTTTTAGACTTTGATTAATTTCATTAACATCGTGAATTCTTAATAATTGAACACCTTGCATCATAGCATAAATACTTGAACTAATTGTGCCTCCTACTCTAGATGAACTATCATTTTTTTTTGATAGTTCTTTAATAAACTTCTTTCTTGATATTCCAAGTAATATAGGCAATCCCAAAGAATGGTAAATCGATATATTTTTAATTAATTTCAAATTATGTTTCAAATTTTTTCCAAATCCTATACCTGGATCTAGGATTATATTATTATGGTCAATTCCATTCATTCTTAAATATTCTATTTTTTTTTCAAAAAAATCATAAATATCTAATAAGACATTTTTATATTTTGGATTATTTTGCATTACATCTGGATTTCCTAGAGAATGTTGTAATACAAAAGGTATCTTGTATTTTTTTAAAACTTTTATAGAATTTTTGTCATAATTAAGTCCAGAAACATCATTGATTAAAGCTACACCCAAATTGATCCCTTTTTCCATTATTTCTGATTTTCTTGTATCAAGAGATAAGAAATTTTTTTTATTAAACTTATTTAAAATATATTTTATTCTATTCCATTCAATTTTAGAACTTATAGGTTTTGAACCAGGTCTTGTGGACTCCCCACCAATATCAACTATATTAGCACCACTATTAAATAAATAGTTTAATCGTTTTTTCGCTAAATAATTTTTATTGAATTTTCCTCCATCAGAAAAACTATCTGGTGTCATGTTTAAAACTCCCATAATTTTTGGTAAAGTTTTAAAATTTAAATTTTTAAAATTTTTTTTTTTTGTAATAACTTTAATATCTTTTTTCACAATCTTTTTTACTAAATCTGGTAAGTCATTAATCTTTTTAATGGATAGTTTTTTTATAGATTTTCTTGAAATTATTTCAATTTCATCGAATGAAATTAGATTATTTCCATTCAATGGCAAAGACTTTGCTTTTTTAATTAAAGCTTTTGATTTAGAACCGTAGTAGAAATTACACACCCTTGTGTAATATCTAGACATTAAAAATTAATGAACAATTTTTGGTTTAAGGCCCAATGCACCCATTGCTGAACCTTTATCATCTTCAACTTTTAGATCTTGTTTATCGGTAGGATATATATTTTTATTAATTATATTCTCAATTTCTTCACCTGTTAAAGTTTCGTAAGTTATAAGTGCTTTTGCAATCTTGTGTAAATCATCAACTTTTTCAGTTAAAATTTCTTTGGCTTTATTGTATCCTTCATCAACTAATTTTCTAATTTCTTTATCTATTTTTTGAGCGATTTCCTCTGAGACAGATTGTGTTTGAGTTACAGATCTGCCTAAAAAAACTTCTTCTTGGTTTTCACCATATTCTACAGGTCCCATCTCTTCACTCATTCCATATTTTGTTACCATTGCTCTAGCGAGTTGAGTAGCCTGATTAATATCTGATCCACTACCCCCTCCAGCTCCTGTTGATATATTATCTTTTCCAAAAATAATTTCTTCTGCAACTCTACCCCCAAAGCATACAGCTAATCTAGCTTTTAAATATTTAATTGAATGACCGTGTTTATCTCTTTCCGGCAAATTCATAACCATACCTAATGCTCTACCTCTAGGTATTATTGTTGCTTTATGTATTGGATCATAAACTGGCATATTAAAAGAAACTAAAGCATGTCCTCCCTCATGATATGCTGTCAATTTTTTTTCATCTTCAGTCATGACCATTGATCTTCTTTCAGCTCCCATCATAACTTTATCTTTTGCTTCTTCAAACTCATTAACAGTTACAATTCTCTTATTCTTTCTTGCTGCTAATAAAGCCGACTCATTAACTAAATTAGCAAGATCAGCTCCTGAAAATCCTGGTGTTCCTCTTGCAATTGTTCTCAAATTTACATCTGGACCCATTTTTATTTTTTTCACATGCACTTTTAAAATTTTTTCTCTTCCGATTATATCTGGATTAGAGACAACTACTTGTCTATCAAATCTTCCAGGTCTTAATAAGGCTGGGTCTAGTACATCAGGTCTGTTTGTTGCTGCAATTATTATAACACCTTCATTAGTATCGAAGCCATCCATCTCTACTAAAAGCTGATTAAGTGTTTGCTCTCTTTCATCATTACCTCCACCTAAACCAGCTCCTCTGCTTCTTCCTACAGCATCTATCTCATCAATAAAAATAATACACGGAGAATTTTTTTTTCCTTGTTCAAACATATCTCTTACTCTTGAGGCTCCAACACCCACGAACATTTCAACAAAGTCTGATCCTGAAATAGTAAAGAAAGGAACACCTGCCTCTCCAGCTATTGCCCTTGCAAGTAATGTTTTTCCTGTTCCAGGAGGTCCAACTAGTAAAGCTCCTCTTGGAATTTTTCCACCTAATCGACTAAATTTTTTTGGATCTTTTAAAAACTCTACAATTTCTTCAACTTCTTCTTTTGCTTCTTCGACACCTGCAACATCATTGAATGTAACTTTTCCCTTTAACTCATTCATCATTTTTGCTTTTGATCTTCCAAAACCCATGGCTCCACCTTTACCACCCTGCATTTGTCTCATAAAGAAAATCCAAACTGCAATTAATAACAACATAGGAAACCATGAAAGTAAAACACCAAACAGAGATGGCATTTTTTCTTCTAAAGGCGCAGCAGAAATACTTACCCCTTTTTCTGAAAGTTTCTCGATTAAATTAGGATCGTTAGGTGAATAAGTTGTAAAACTATTCCCATTAGAATAAACTCCCTTGATATTGTTACCTTGAATTTCTACTTTTAAAACTTCACCATTATCAACTGAAGTCAAAAATTCTGAAAATATTACTTTATCGGCTCCTCTTACATTTGACTGAGGATTTTTAAACATATTATAAAGACCAATAGTTAGAAAAACTATAATTGCCCACATAGCTATATTTTTTATGTTCATGCTTATAAAATAAGAATTATTACAAATTTAACAAGTGGCAATTTGGTATAAAGCGATAATATTTATCCTTCTTTTGAGATAATTATTGTGTGATTGACCTTTTCAACAATACAACCACCCAATGTTGCCCTAAATAGCCTATTATTCTGGATATCGTAGATCATTTTTTCTAATTTTTTTCCTCTAACAGAATAATATTTCCCACCAATCTTTTTTAGTGAGTCTGAAAGTCCTCGAAAAACTACTTCGTAGGATTTAAGAAAAAAACTTTTATTTAAGATTAGTCTTTTATCTTTATTTGAAAAAAAGGTATTTTGTTTTAAATTTTCAGCTACATAAAAATTTATTACATTATTTGAATATTTTAAATTCTTGATAGTTGCTAAAAATTTGTTCCTATCTAAACCATCTTTTCTTAATTCTTCAATTAACTTTCTAATCCTAATTCTTTGAAATTTTTCATCATTATTTGATGGATCTCTTACATAAAAATCAAATATTTTTTTAGAAACTAAGACTAAATCATCTTTTTTTTGATCAATTAAAGGTCTATGTATATTCATGTTATTAATTTTACTTATTTTATCCATTGAGACTAAACCCTTTAATCCTGAGCCTCTCACCATTCTTATGAAAAAATTTTCTATTAAATCATCTTGATGGTGTCCAACTAACAAACTTTTAATTTTATATTTGTCACATCGATCATTCATCAATTGGTATCTAATTTTTCTAGCAATAGACTGAATATTATTTTTGGGTTTTTTATCTTTCCAAGTTAATATCTCTAGATTTATAAAAATTTTTCTTAAAATCTTTTGAACAGCTTTTGCTTCCGTGGTTGACTCTGGTCTAAGCTTGTGATCAACAATAAAGAATTTTGGACTAATTCCTCTGTTTAAAGAGTAAATTTTAGCTAAAAAAGCTAGAGCTAGACTGTCGGGTCCTCCAGATACAGCTACTCCAAAATTTTCATTGATATTTAAAGACTTTTCAAATCTTTTATATATTAATTTTACCTTTTTATCTTTTAATTTATCTCTAAAAAACTTAGGAATTTTGATTTTTACACTCAAATTTTTGTGACTCATATTTGGCTTTTTGGATCACAGATTGATTAGCATCAGGATATTGTTTTTCTACCCCATTAATCATTTTACAACCTTGATCTTTTTCTCCTATTTGAACCATGGATACACCAAGCTTCAATAAATTTATAGGAGCTTTTTCTCCTTTCGGATATTTTTGATATCCTTCTAAGTATGCTGAAGCTGCATCAGTGTAAAGCTGTCTAATTCTAAATGTTTCTGCATACCAGTATTGTGCATTTCCTGCCAAATTGTGTTCTGGATTTGTATTAACAAATTCTCTAAAGGCTCTTTCTGCTGTTGAATAATCACCAACTTTTAAAAAACTTGTTGCAAATTTATATTGCTTATCTGGTGTTTCATCTGGAAGAATTTTTTCTTCAGCTTGAAATGTTTCAGTTACAATAGAAGCAGTAGTATCAATTGATTGTGTTTGCTGTGAAGTGTCACTTGGTGTGGAATCTTTATAAGATATAGAGCCTAGATCTTGAGGCTCAGAGCTGCCAGGTAAAATTTCATTAGAATTATCATTATTTTTCTTTGTAATTTTTTTTGTAGTTTCTCCAGAATATAATCCTGCCTCTAAGTCTTGAAATCTAATTTGATTATCTGCTTGAACTTTTGACATTCTATTCGATAATTTATCTAATTTAAAATTAATTTCTTCAAATTTATTTGTAAGTTGTTGAAATTGATTTTCAATTTCTGAAAGTTTTAAAAGGTGTCTTGTTAAAACATCTTCAGAATTATCCACTGAACTCATATTTGAATTATCAATACTTTTATTTTCTAATTCTACTGACCCTGAATAAACAGCTTTTTCTAAAGTTTTAATATCTTTTTGAAGTTGGTCTAATATTTCATAAATATTATGATTATCTGCAAATGAATTTAATATTAAAAAAAAATTTATTATAAACGTAAATATTACAGTTTTAATACTGGATGAATATTTCATGTTTAAACTTATGATTAAAATAATGGCAAAAAAAAGACCCTTGAAAAGTTAATGATCAAGGGTCTTTAAATATTAAATTAATTTGCTTTTACTGAAACAGATCTTCTATTTTTTGACCAAGATAGAGGATTAGAACCTGAATCTACTGGTCTTTCTTTTCCATAACTTAAAACTGAAATTCTGTCCGAAGAAATTCCATAAGTCATTAGATAATCTTTAGCTGCATTAGCACGTCTTTCGCCAAGCGCTAAGTTATATTCTCTTGTTCCTCTTTCATCTGCATGTCCCTCTAAGACTATAGTAATATCAGAATTTTTTCTTAACCACGCAGCTTGTTTTCTTAAAGTCTCTCTTGAAGCAGTGGTTAGCACTGACTCATTTGTTGCAAAGAAAACTCTATCAGGAACTCCTGATGCTAGGTATTCAACAGTGTCTGTACCAGTATAGACATCACCTTGCATTTGTCCTGATGATTTTTTTGATGTTGCGCAGGCTGATAATGCTAAACACGCTAGTGTAACTAAAAAAGCGTTTTTTAGAATTTTGTTTAATTTCATTAATGCTCCTTGGTCAATATTTCTTATAGTTAACTTTTTCACAACTAATTAGATGTTTCAAGTATAAAAATCAAGATATTTTAGGTTAATTACTTAATAAAGATGACCATGATGGGTCTGATGCATCTGTTGGAGTGTTTACTAACCTCTCATTATAGCCTGTTAAATCTATAGACCATAATTTAGCAGAAAAACCTTCTCCTTTGGTGTCTGTTTTAGTCTCTCTATAAAAGATTAAAACTCTTCCATTAGGCGACCAAGACGGAGCTTCTTGATAAAAATTTTCTGTTAATAATCTTTCACCTTTTCCATCAGTTCTCATAACTCCTATATAAAATTTACCTTTATGTAATTTTGTAAAAGCAATTAGATCTCCCCGTGGTGACCAAACAGGAGTACCATACAGACCTTTGCCAAATGAAATTCTTTTTACATTACTTCCGTCACTTTTCATTACATAAATCTGCTGATATCCACTTCTGTCTGAATTAAAACAAATATATTTTCCATCGGGTGAATATGATGGTGAAGTATCAATTGAAGGATGATTAGTAATTTTTTCTACAATTCTATTTTCTAAATCCATTGTATAAATTTCTGAATTTCCATCTTTTGCAAAACTCATTATTATTTTTTTTCCGTCTGGAGAAAATCTTGGTGCAAATGTCATTCCTGGAAAATCTCCAACAACTTCTTGGATACCTGTCTCTATGTCTAATAAATATACTCTTGGTAGGTTTCTAAAATAAGATAAATAAGTAACCATTTGACTAGTTGGATTAAATCTAGGAGTTAAGACAAGCTCATTCCCTAGTGTTAAAAATTTGTTGTTTGCTCCGTCTTGATCCATTATTGCAAGTTTTTTAATTCTTTTAGTTTTTGGTCCTTCTTCAGCTACATAAATTATTCTAGTATCAAAGTAACCTTTCTCTCCTGTCAAACGTTCATAAACCTTATCAGTAATAATATGCCCGACACGTCTCCAATTATTGGGTACAGTTGTAAAAGCAAGTGCCATCATTTCTTTACCTGCAAGCACATCCCACAATCTAAATTCAACTCTTAACTTTTCATTAACAAAACTTACTTTTCCAGTGATTAAAGCTTGAGCTTTAATGAGATTCCAGTCTTCAAATCTTGGTTTCAAATT
Source organism: uncultured Pelagibacteraceae bacterium (assembly GCA_902515605.1). GTDB lineage: Bacteria > Pseudomonadota > Alphaproteobacteria > Pelagibacterales > Pelagibacteraceae > Pelagibacter. The sequence goes on along the minus strand of CABXVQ010000003.1, from coordinate 34,882 downwards.
TGCTATATCGGGTGCTTGTAGAAAAGCATCTTTATTTAAAGGATTAAATAATCCTGAAATTTTTAAATTGTTCTCAATTACTGAAGAAATTTCCAAACCTATATTTTTTTTCTTCAAAATTTTTTCAAAATTTTGTTTTGACTCATTATCAATTGACAAAGGAGAAACTGCTATTGGAAGTGGATTTAAATTTCCTCTAGTAATATCAACTTCTATTAATGCTAAAGAGTTTGTCGGTATAAATAATATTAAAAATAAAGTTAAATATTTGTTCATAAAAGTATATTAGCCTTCTAACATCTCCCTTGCATCAAAATTAAGTTGCAATTCTTTCCATCTTTCATATCCAGTTGTAGGTACTCTTAGGGGCTGACACAATTTAATTGCTCGTAAAGCACTTTCTGCTAAGACTTTATAAAAACCTTGGCCTGGTTTATTCATTCTTGCGTGATCTAGTATTTCTGATTGAGAAATTGTACCATCAGGATTTAATTGAAGTTTAATTCTCACTAGTAAATTTTCATTATAAGGAAGGCCTAGAGGTATGCTCCAACATCCAAATATTTGTGCTTTTAGTGCATCTTCCTCACTCAAAGACAATCCAATACTTTCAATACTCTTCTGTTGATCTTGTGTTATTTTATCAGTCTTTTTAGATGTTTCAGATGTTTCAGTTTTAGATTTATCAATTAAAGCTGCTATATTATTTGGATCAAACAGTTCTTTTTTTTCAAATTCAGACACTTGTTTAACTTCGTTATCAATTTTTTCCGGATTTTGTTTATCCTCTTTTATTTTTTCAACTTTTTTTACTTTATCGTCAGGCATTGGGACTGAGTCCGGTTTTATTTTTTTAACTTTTTTTGGTGGAGCTTGTTCAGAAACTAACTTTTTTTCTTTTTCTTTTATCTTTTCAATTATCTTTTTTGCTTTTGGAGCAAATGGAATATTTGTTTTATCTGTGATTTGTATAAGCTCAACAGACACTATAGGGGGTAAATCAATAGGTTTTTTTGCCAGAAAAGGTAAGCTAAGTGCTGTAATCATAATTAATACTAAATGTAAAACAGAAGAGATGATGATGCTTCTATTCACTTTGTTTACCTCTCTTTATAAGGCTCAGAAATAAGTGCTACTTTCGTAAACCCAGAGCCAGATAATAAGCCCATTATTTCAAGTACTCTTCCATAATTAATTGTTTTATCACCCCTCACATAAATTCTTGTATCAGTCCTATTTTTTGAAACAGCTAAAACTTTTGCAATAATCTTTTCGTATTCAACTTTCGACTCTTGAATAAAGATTTCACCTTTAGAATTAATAGTTAAAGTTAAAGGCTCAGCCTCCTCGGGTAAAGAGTCAGCAGAACTTTCAGGTAAATCAACTTGAACTCCAACAGTCAATAAAGGTGCAGTAACCATAAAAATAATTAAAAGTACCAACATTACGTCTACAAACGGAGTAACATTTATTTCGCTCATTGGTTCTTTAGATGAACGATTAAATTTAAAAGCCATTTTTAAATTATAGTTAAAAATCTTTTTGAAAAATTTTCTAATTTTTTAGAATATAAAATTGAGTCATTGTTAAACTTGTTATAAGCGATAACTGCTGGAATTGCGGCCAATAATCCTAAAGCAGTTGCAAACAATGCTTCCGCAATACCTGGGGCAACTATAGCTAAACTTGTATTTCTCGAAATTGCAATAGACTGAAATGAATTCATAATTCCCCAGACTGTTCCAAATAAACCAATAAAGGGAGCTGTAGAACCAACCGTAGCTAAAAAAGTATAACCTTTACCAATCTTTGACATTTGTTTCTCTATTCCTGTTTCCAGCATTGTTGTCATTCTTTCATGAAGATCTATTTTTGATTTTCTTTTTAATAAGTTTTGCATAGCATCTTTAAAAACTAGTGCCATCGGATCTTCGATATTTCCTGGTAAATTGTTGTAAAATGATTCTGCTGATTTAGAATTCCAAAATTTTGTTTCAAATTCTTCTGTGGTTTGGTTTATTTTTTTGAATAATCTAAACTTCTCTATAATTACTGCCCAAGAGTAAATAGAACAGACTATAAGTATAATTATTACACTTTTAACTATAATGTCTGCTCGTATAAAAAGACTTAACAGAGAAAAGTCAGTGTTTGACGCTAATCCTACTGCTTGAGATGAAATATCAGCTTCCATAATGCCTTCTCACACTTAATTGTGTCATGAATTTGTCTTTAATTTTGAAGATTATTCCTCTAATTTATACGTTTCGTAATAAAAACTAGCAATTAATATTGCATCTGCTTTATTTGAGTCTTTTTTTTTTGAAAGTTGGGAGGAAAAATATGGAAACATCTCTATAGCTTTGGTCCTACTGGCATCTTTTTCTGATTTAATTAAGCCAAAATATTTTTTCCATTTAGCTGGTCTTACAAAATACATTGGTAATTGCATGGCGGAACATATTCCTTTCAAAATACCAAAAGATTGTCCAAAATTAAACATACTTGTCACCCCTTGTCCAGGCATTGCTGATACTTGTTCAATTATTACTCTAAGATTTTGTTTTTCAATTCCTCTAATTTTTGTTGAAATCTCATTATAAATTTGAGCACCATTTACTTGTTTTTTATTTTTTTTTCCATCCGTCATAGTAGGCATTTCAAGAACATCTATAATTTTACCATCCTCAAAAAAACAAATTGATCCAGATATACCAGGATCTATACCAATAATTAGCATAATCTATTTTAAAAATTTAGCATTTGAGTAAATATTTTGTACATCGTCATCTTCCTCTAGTGTCTCAAAAAAATTGACTAAATCATCAGTTCTTTCTTTTGATATCTGGACACTATTAAATGGTATCCATTCAATTTCAGTTGAAATAAAATTACTTATCTTTTTTTCCAATTCTTTTTTTACATTATATATATCATTTACTGTACATTGTATTTCATGATAAAGATCTTCTGATTTACATTCTTGAGCACCAGCCTCTATAGCTAATTCAAAAATTTCTTCTTCATTTATCTCTGATTTATCTACTTTAATTATACCTAATTGAGTAAAATTATGAGAGGCAGAACCCTGTGTCCCAAGACTTCCACCGGCTTTTTGAAATATAGTCCTAATATTTGATGCAGTCCTATTTTTATTTTCAGTAAGTGTTTCGACAATTACTGCCACCTTATCGGGGCCAAAGCCCTCATATCTTAAGCTCTCAAAGTTTAACTCATTATTAATTGATGATTTATCAATAGCTCTTTCAATATTATCTTTTGGCATATTTGCAGATCTAGCTGCTTGGATTGCTGATCTTAACCTAGGATTCATAACTGGATCCTTATCCCCAAGCTTTGCTGCTACTGTTATTTCTTTAGATAATTTTGAAAAAATTTTAGATCTTTGCTTATCAGCCTTACCTTTTTTATGCTTAATTCCTGCCCAATGTGAGTGCCCCGCCATAAGTTAAATTAAGTTTCCTTTAATTGACCGCCAAAAATATAACTATCTACTTTATTGGCCAAGCCAGTTTCTTTATTACAATCTACTATTACACCACTTAATGTAGCATCCCCATTAGCAGGAAAATGTTTAACTGAGTCTTTTTTTAGAAATCTATTTATTGAATTATCTTTATTCATTCCAATCACTGAGTCATAATCACCACACATTCCTGCATCTGTTTGATAGGCTGTACCATTTTTTAAAACTCTGGCATCATTGGTTGGTATATGTGTATGAGTTCCAACTACAAGAGTTGCTTTTCCATCAAAAAAATGTCCTATTGCATTTTTTTCACTTGTAATCTCTCCGTGAAAATCAACTATAAGAAAATCATAATCTTTTTTTAATTTATGTTTTTCAGTAAATATTTTTGAGATTTTAAAAACATCATCACACTTTTTCATAAAAACATTACCCATTAAATTTAGAACACCTATTTTTATATTTTCTTTAGTCGTATAGACTCCAAATCCATTACCTGGTGCAGGTTCAAATAGATTTTTTGGACGAAGTAATCGATTTTCTTTATCAATAAAATTCATGATATCTTTTTGATCCCAAACATGATTTCCAGTAGTAATAACATTTACACCACTTTTAAAAAAATCTTCACAAATTTCTTTAGTTAATCCCACACCTTCTTCAGCAGCATTTTCAGCATTTACAATTACAAAATCAATTTTTTTTTTTTTAATTTGATCTAGAAGATTATTTTGAATTTTTAAACAACCAGTAGTTCCAACAACATCCCCTAAAAATAATATTCTCATTTAATTTTTTTATTTGTTACTATAAAATCTAATTTTACATCATATTTATCAGCTGGTATTTGATTTATTCTTTGAAAAGAATAAGCTAGCCCAATTGTTACAATCTTTTTAATCTTTTTTATTTTTTTTATATATCTATCATAAAATCCTCCACCATAACCAATTCTATTGCAATTTTTATCGAAAGCAACGAGAGGAACTAACAAAATATTCGGAACTATCATCCTATCTGAAGTCGGTTCTGGAATTCCGTATTTATTAATTTCGAGTGGATCTTTAGATGACCAACAAAAGAAATCCATCTGGGAATTTTTTTTAATTTTAGGCAAACAAATTTGGTAATTTTGTTTTTCTAAATTTGTTAAAACTTCAATTGCATCAACCTCGTAGTTATATGGATAATATCCACCAATAACACTGCCAATATTTTCTTTTTTTTTAAGAATTTTTAATAAATATTCAAAATTAATATTTGAACTTTTAGAACAATTTTGCTTTCTAATTTTTAATATCTTTTTTCTAATTTCAGATTTATTCACAAGAATTTACTAGGATAAATTTTCTAAGTTTGCTTTTTCAACAAAATTTGAAATTTCATCAGCAGTTTCATCGATTAATTTTTCATAATTTTTTTGATTTGTTTCGATTTCATCTTTTAATTTATTATGATCGTTATTTAATTGCAAAATTTCCTCTTCCTTATTGTCCTTGTATTCATAAATTAAGGATTTAAGTTCTTTAAATTTATTCGAAAGATTTTTTAATTCTTCTTTTTTTTCCTCAACTTTTTTTTTAGTTTCATAATATTCATCCATCACTTTTACTGCAGTAATTAATAAAAGTTTATTTTCGCCTAAATTACCTAGGTCATTCTTTAGATTATTAAATTTTTTATTTATTTGGATTAACAATTCCTCTAAATGTTCTTCTTGACCATCTTCACAGGACAACAAAAACTCTTTACCATTAAATTTAATACTTACGTTTGCCATTTATCTATTTCGTCTAACAAAGTATCTGTTTCTTGATTTAATTCATCAATTTTTTCAGAGAATTCAATTTGTTTTTTTTGATCAATTCTTTCTTGATTTTGAAATTTGTCTAATTTTTTTGTTAAATCGTTATAATCATTAATTAAACTTTTATATTTTTCCTCTAATTCTTGTTTTTCAATTTCTAATTGATTTTTTTGATTACTTAAATTTTCAATATTCTTTTTTATATCGGGATTTTGAAGATTTATATTTTTTAATTTTGTTAAGGCTAAATTAAGTTTTTTTTCTTTTTCGATCACAGATTTCATATATATATGATTATATTATTAAATAGAATCTTCTTAGTCTAGACAGGATAATTTTTTGAGTAAACAATATAAAGAATTAGCTAATTGCATTAGATTTTTGTCGATTGATGCTGTTCAAAAAGCAAATTCAGGTCATCCTGGAATGCCTATGGGGATGGCAGATGTTGCTACAGTGCTTTATAAAGATTTCTTAAATTTTAATCCAAAAAACCCTAGTTGGATAAATAGAGATAGATTTATTCTTTCTGCAGGTCATGGGTCCATGCTGCTCTACTCTCTTCTTTATTTGACAGGCTATAAAAGTGTTTCATTAAATGATATCAAAAATTTTAGGCAATTAGACTCTATTTGTGCTGGTCATCCGGAGTATCACCCTAATACAGGAATAGAAACTACTACTGGACCCTTAGGCCAGGGAATATCAAATGCAGTAGGATTTGCTATATCAGAAGAAATTTTGAAAAAAAAATTTGGGAAAAATAAAATTGATCATAAAACTTATGTATTGGCAGGTGATGGTTGTTTGATGGAAGGAATAAGTCATGAAGCATTAAGTCTTGCTGGTCACTTAAAACTTAAAAATTTAATTTTACTCTTTGATAATAATTCAATATCAATAGATGGTCCTACTAGTTTAGCAGTCTCTGACAACCATAAAAAAAGATTCCAAAGTTATGGTTGGAACTATTTAAAAATTAATGGTCACAATTTTAAAGAAATTTCAAAAGCTTTACGTAAAGCTCAAAAATCTAAAAGACCTATAGCAATCTCTTGCAAAACAACTATTGGGTACGGGTCTCCTAATAAAGGTGGCAAAGCATCATCTCATGGAAGCCCTTTAGGGGAAGATGAGATTAAATTAGTAAGAAAAAAACTGAAATGGAATCATGAGTCTTTTAAAGTACCTGAAAACTTATTAAATGAATGGAAGAGTATTGGAAAAAAAGCTGAAGAGAAAGCAAAAAAACATGAAAGTAAATTTAAGAAAATTTTTAAAAATAGTAGTCTTGGTCCACTTAAAAACTTAATAGAAAAGAAAAAAAATGAATATTTAAAAAATTTAAAACCACTTGCTACAAGAAAAACTTCTGAAATGTTTTTGGACATTGTGGCTAAATTACCAAATTTGATTGGTGGGTCAGCTGATTTAGCTGGCTCAAATAATACTAAAACAAAATCTCATAGGATAATTAAACCAAGTAATTTTTTAGGAAATTATATTCATTATGGAGTAAGGGAACATGCTATGTGTGGAATAATGAATGGGATTGCATTACATAGTGATTTAATTCCTTATGGTGGAACTTTTTTAATATTTAGTGATTACTGCAAACCATCAATCCGATTAGCTGCAATGATGAAACAGAGAGTTATTTATATATTTACACATGACTCTATTGGTTTAGGTGAAGATGGCCCTACTCATCAACCTATAGAACATTTAGCAAATCTTAGATCAATTCCAAATTTAAATGTTTTTAGACCTTCAGATCTTATTGAAACTTTTGAATGTTGGCAATTGGCACTTGAAAGTAAAAATACACCAAGTGTTATAGCTTTAACCAGACAAGGAATGAATCCTGTTAGAATAAAAAATTCCCCCAAAAATGAGTCATCTGTAGGAGCTTATGAAATTTTAAGAACTGGAGACAATATAAGTGTAACAATAATAGCAACTGGATCTGAAACTAGTTTAGCATGTGATGTTAGTCATAAATTAGCCACAGATGGTATCTATTCAAAAATAATATCAATGCCTTGTCACAAATTATTTGATCAACAAAGTGAAGGCTATAAAAATAAAATTTTAAATGAAACTAAATTTGTTGTGTCTATAGAGGCTTCAGAAACTTATTATTGGAAAAAATACACAGGCAAAAACGGATTAAATTTCGGGATAGATGATTTTGGAAAAAGTGCTCCGTATAAAAAAATATATGATCATTTTGGATTAAATTTGGAAAAAATTACAGAAAAAATTAAAAAAAAATTATGAAGATAAAAGTTGGAATTAATGGGATGGGTAGAATAGGAAGAATGATTGTCCGATCTATTATAGAAAGTAATAATACGAAAATAGAAATTAAACATATAAATAATAGAACAAATTCTAAATCCTGTTTAACTCTTCTTAAATATGATTCCATTCATGGAAAATTTAATGCTGAATTAGATTTTGATGATGATCATTTGATTATTAACAAGAATAAAATCACTTTTACTCAAGAGACAGATTTAAAAAATATTAATTGGAAAAAACATGATGTAGATTATGTTTTTGAATGTACAGGTAAATTTAATTCTAAGGACAAATTAGAGGGTCATTTAAGCAATGGAGCAAAAAAAATCATTGTTTCAGCTCCATGCAAAAATGCTGATAAAACTGTTGTATTTGGAGTAAATGAAAAAGAATTAAAAAAGAGTGATAAAATTATTTCAGCTGCGTCATGTACAACGAATTGTCTTGCACCTTTAGCACATGTTTTAAATGAAAATTTTAAGATTGAAAAAGGTTTTATGACAACAATTCATGCTTTTACAAGTGATCAAAGAATTTTAGACAATTCTCACAAAGATCCTAGAAGGGCTCGATCCGCTAGCCAATCAATTGTGCCAACCTCGACTGGCGCATCTAAAGCAATTGGAGAGATTATACCTTCCCTAAAAGGAAAATTGGAAGGTATTGCAATGAGAGTTCCTACTCCAAATGTTTCTTTAATTGAACTAGTTTTTTGTACAAAAAAAGATTTAAGTGTTGATAAAATTAATTCTGCATTTGAAGATTTTAGTAAAAAAAATAAAATTCTTGAAGTCTCTAGAGAAAAACTTGTATCTATAGATTTTAATCATAATCCTGCTTCATCAATTGTTGATACAAGTTTAACAAATGTTGTAGGAAAAAATATGGGTAAAATTTCTGCTTGGTATGATAACGAATGGGGGTTTTCAAATAGAATGTGTGATATAGCAGAATATCTTCATAAAATTGCTTAATGAATTATATCAAAGACCATGAAAATCTAAATGATAAGAAGATTTTATTAAGATTAGATTTAAATGTCCCATTAAAAAATGGGGTAATTACAGATCAAACAAGAATTGATAAAATTTTGCCTATAATAAAATTTTTACTAAAAAAAAACTCTAAAATCATTATAATTTCTCATGTTGGTCGCCCCAAAGGGAAGGTTAATAAAGAACTATCTTTGAAGCCAATTTGTGAAAATTTAGAAAAAAAAATTAATAGAAAAATTAAAATTATTGATAGCGATATTTTTAAATTGAAGCAAAAAGACTTATTTCAAGACCCTAATGATCAAATAGTTTTTTTAGAAAATATAAGATTTTATGATGAAGAGGAGAAAAACGATTTTAATTTTTCAAAACATTTAGCTGGACTGGCTGACCTATTTGTAAATGATGCTTTTTCTTGTTCTCATAGAACTCATGCTTCTGTATCTAAAATTACAGAATTTTTACCCTCGTTTGCTGGATTACAGTTAGAAATTGAAATAAATGCCTTAAAAAAGGTTACTACAGATATTAAAAAACCAATTACTTGCATAATTGGTGGTTCAAAAATATCAACAAAAATTGGAATAATTAAAAATTTAATACCAAAATTTAATAATATTATCATTGTAGGTGGAATGGCCAATAATATTTTAAGGCACAAAGGGATTTCAATAGGAAAATCGATAAAAGAAGATAACTGCGAAACAATAATTAATGAAATCTTTGAAACTTCAAAAAATTACTCTTGTGAGATAACCTACCCAGAAGATGTTTTGGTTGGAAAAAATTTTAAAGATAAATCTCAAGTCAAAGAATTAAATGAAATTTCTGAAGATGATTTAATCTTAGATATTGGGCCAAAAACAATAGATAAAATTAAAAATATTATTCAAAGTAGTGAAACAGTTCTTTGGAATGGTCCAGCTGGTTTTTTTGAGAATCCAAATTTTGCAAATGGTAGTCATGAAATTGCTAAAGCGATTATCAAAAATAATCAAAACAATCCAATTTACTCAGTTGCTGGTGGTGGAGATACAATAGCTATTATAAACCAAGTTAATGCAGTTAAAGATTTCAATTTTGTTTCAACTGCTGGTGGTGCATTTTTGGAATATCTTGAAGGTAAAGAACTTCCTGGTATAAAAGCTCTTAATTAAAATGTCAGAACTAAATAATATTGCTCTTAAAATTCTCGAAAAAGGAAAAGGTATTTTGGCTGCAGATGAAAGTACCGGAACAATGACTAAAAGATTAGAAGATGTGAATGTTACTTCAACTCCAAAAAACAGATTGTTGTTTAGAGAAACTCTATTTAGCTCATCGAGTATGACCAGATGTATTGGAGGTGTAATTTTATATGACGAAACTATAAAACAAAAAAGTTCAGAAAAAAATATGATCCCAGAACTAATTTCAAAGATGGGCTCTTATCCAGGTATTAAAGTAGATACAGGAGCTAAAATTTTATCAGGTTCACCAAATGAAAAAATTACTGAAGGCTTAGACGGGTTAAGAGAAAGATTAAAGGAATATTACCAACTAGGAGCAAAATTTACAAAATGGAGAGGTGTCTATAATATATCTAAAAATTTTCCTAGTAAACTTTCAATGCATGCCAATGCTAATGCATTAGCGAGGTATTCTGCATTAGTTCAAGAATGTAATATGGTGCCAATAGTTGAACCAGAGGTTTTAATGGATGGTGAACATTCTGCGGATGAATGTTATCAAAAAACTTCAGAGGTAATTAAAAAGTGTTTTGAAGAATTGATTTTACATAAAGTAGATTTGAAAGGAATTATATTAAAACCTAATATGATACTAGCTGGAAATAAATCTAATGATAAAATTTCTAGTGAAGAGGTAGCAAAATTAACTTTAAAATGTTTAAAAAATTCCGTACCATCTGAAGTTCCTGGGATTGCTTTTTTATCTGGAGGCCAATCAGAGATAGAAGCAACAGAAAATTTAAATTTAATAAATAAATATAATAATACTAATTTTATAATGAGCTATTCTTATGGAAGAGCCCTTCAACAAAGTGCTTTAAAATTTTGGTCAAAAGATATACAAAATATTGAGGGTACTCAAAAGGTTTTTAACCACCGAGCAAAAATGAATACATTAGCTGCTCAAGGAAAATGGTCTAAAGATCTTGAGATTTAACAATAAAAAATTTATTTATCTCATTTCACCATTAAAAATAAACAAATCTTTCTATAATGATTTAATTGAAGTTTTAAAGTACAAAAAAACTGGTTTTTTTCAACTTAGATTAAAAAAAGAAAATTTCAAAAAAAAATTATTGATTGGTAAAAAAATAAAAAAAATATGTAAAAAATATAATGTAAAGTTTTTAATAAATGATGATGTAAACCTTTCAAAAAAACTTGATGCAGATGGTTGTCATTTAGGTCAAAAAGATATGAACATTATTGAGGCAAGAAAATTAATCGGTAGAAAAATAATAGGAATTACTTGCCACAATTCAATCAAATTAGCAAATATTGCTGCAAAGAATCAAGCTGACTACATAGCGCTCGGTGCATTCTATTCTTCAAAAACTAAAAAAGTTAAGTATAGAGCACCTATTAGAATATTAAAAAAAGTAAGAAAGATCATAAAAACTCCAATTGTTGCTATTGGTGGTATTAATTCAAATAACTATAAAAAACTCTTGTTGAATAAAGCAAACTTTTTAGCTATCTCAGGCTACATTTGGAAAAATAAAAAACTTAAACCTAAAGATGCAATTAAAAAACTAATATGAAAATTAATGCAGGTGAAATTAGAGTTGGTATGCTTTTGGAGCATAAGAACGATTTATGGCAAGTTCTAAAAACACAACATGTTAAACCTGGAAAAGGTGGAGCTTTTGCACAAGTTGAGATGAAAAGTGTTAATAAAAGTACAAAACTTAATGAAAGGTTTAGATCGAGTGAAACTGTAGAAAAAGCATCTTTAGAAGAAATAAATTTCAATTATTTATATGAGGATGAACAAAACTACTTCTTTATGGATCCTAAAACATTTGAACAAACAGAAATTAAAAAAGAAATGGTTGGTCAAAAAGGTAAGTTATTAACTGAAAATCTAGAGGTAACATTAAGTTTTTATAATGAAAACCCCATTTCAGTAGATTTACCAAATCAAGTTGAATGTAAAATTGAAAGTACGGATGTGGCATTAAAAGGCCAAACAGTCTCTTCTTCATACAAACCAGCAATATTAGATAATGGATTAAATATTCAAGTTCCACCTTTTATTGAATCAGGGGATCGTATTATTGTAGACACCAGAAATCTAGAATATATAAAAAAAATCTAAATTATGAATTCAATATCTGCAAATCTGAATATAATGATCAAAGCTAGCGAGAAAGCGTCAAAAATATTGATAAGAGATTTTGGTGAACTAGAAAAACTCCAAGTATCAAAAAAAGGTCCTAAAGATTTTGTAACAAACGCAGATATTAAAGCTGAAAAAATCATAATTGATGAGCTTAAAAAAGCACGACCGAACTACTCCATAATAAGTGAAGAAAATGGAATAGAAAAAAATAAAGATGAAACTAATTTTTGGATAATTGATCCAATAGATGGAACAATTAATTTTTTACATGGAATTCCACATTTTGCAATATCTATAGCTCTACAGTCAAATAATGAAATCATTTGTGGATTAATTTTTGATCCTATTAAAGATGAATTATTTTATGCAGAGAAAAACAATGGAGCTTTCTTTAATAATAAAAGAATAAGAGTTTCTAAGAAAAAAAAAATTGATGAATGTTTGTTTGCTGTTGGAAAATTAATGAGTGAGACAGATCTAATTTTTAGAAGATCAGGAAGTGCTGCTCTTGATTTGGCCTATGTTGCTTCTGGTAGATATGATGGATATTTTCAAAATAATTTAAATTTATGGGATATTGCTGCTGGAATTATTATGATTAAAGAAGCTGGCGGAATAATTAATGAAATTGATCTTTCCATCTTAAAAAATATAAAAGTTTTAGCGTCAAGTGCTGAAATTAATGCAAAATTCATTAAAAAAATGGATAACTTTTAATTGTTTTAAAAAATTCTTTTGCTATAAGTCTCGTCATGAAAAAAAAAATACACCCAAACTACCACACTATTAAAGTTGAAATGACAGATGGATCACAGTTTGAAACTCGATCTACCTGGGGTGCAGAAGGTGACCTTCTAAAATTAGAAATTGACCCAAAATCTCACTCGGCTTGGACAGGTGGAAAACAAAAATTAATGGATAAAGGCCGAATAAGTAAATTCAATAAAAAATTCCAAAACTTTAGATCAGAAAATAAAAATTAATGTCTAATGCACCTTTAATGCCTATGGCTACTGCTGTTTGGCTAGTTGAAAACACAACACTTACATTCAAACAAATTGCAAACTTTTGTAACTTACATGAAGTAGAAATTCAAGGTATAGCAGATGGTGAAGTTGCGAAAGGAATCAAAGCTTATAATCCTATAATTTCAGGACAACTGTCTAGAGAAGAAATTGAACTATCCTCAAAAGATGAAAATAGACCTTTAGAAATAAAAAACACTGATATTGAAATATCAAATTCAGAAAAAAAAATTAAAAAATATGTGCCATTATCAAAGAGACAAGATAAACCAGATTCAGCATTATGGCTTCTAAAACACCATAATATTTTAAAAGACTCACAAATTGCGAAACTTGTTGGGATTACAAAAAATTCTGTTACATCAATAAGAAATAAAAGTTATTGGAATTATAATAATTTAAACCCAAAAGATCCTGTAGCTCTAAACTTATTTACACAAAAAGATTTAGTAAACGCCATAGAAAAAGCTGAAAGAAGAATAAAAAGGGAAAAAAAAGAGAAAGAAAAACTAAGACAACCAATAAAACCAACTAATAGTGAATAAAATAAATAGACATAAAAATATAAAAATGTTAACTACTCATTTTTTCGGAGGTAGTTATTAAAATAGAAGTCAAAGATAATAATATTGAGCAGGCTCTAAGAGTTTTAAAGAGAAAACTCCAGAGAGATGGTTTCTTTAAAGTTATAAAAATTAAAAATACTTATGAAAAACCATCTGAAAAGAAAAAAAGAATTCTTCAAGAAAATATAAAAAGAGTAAAAAAATTAAACAAATTAAAAAATAGAATTTAAAAATATCGCGGGGTGGAGCAGTCTGGTAGCTCGTCAGGCTCATAACCTGAAGGTCGGCGGTTCAAATCCGTCCCCCGCAACCAAATTTTTACTAAGACTAGTTTCTACTGTAAAACATAATATATGGGTAAATTTTAAATGACACTTTCAATAATACTTCCAGTTTTTAATGAAGTAAAAAGTTTAGAGCATGTAATTTCTAATTGGAGTAAATATTTGGTTGAAAAAAAAATAACTCACGAATTTGTTATTTGTGAAGATGGTAGTACTGATGGTACCAAGGAACTTATTAAAGAACTTGAAAAAATTTATATAGTTTCAAATCAATCTGTTGAAAATAGGAGAGGATATGGGCAGGGTGTAATTTCGGGAATTATTGCAGCCAAATATGAATTTATCTTATGTATTGATAGTGATGGGCAATGCATGCCCGACTCTTTTAATGAATTTTTTATAAATAGAAATATTGCTGATATTTTAATTGGAAATAGAAAACCAAGAATGGATCCTATAATTAGAATAATATACTCAAGATTATTTAAATTTGTTCACGATTATTTATTTAATTCAAAAATAAAAGATCCTAGCTGTCCATTTGTGCTTGCTAGAAAAGATATTTATAAAAAACTTATTAGTAAATTAGGCTATATGCGTGAAGGGTTTTGGTGGGGGTTTGTTGGAGCTGCAAAAATGTATAATCTTAAATTTCATCAGATAAATATTGCCCATTATAAGAGATATGATGGTAGTACAGTGGTCTATAAAGCTAGTAAAATGCCAGGGATAATACTTAGAAATATATTGGGTCTGATAAAACTAAAAAGATCTTTCTAGAATAATATCTAAATATTAAATGAATTTAAACTTGTATAAACTTTTAAAAAATTATTTTTTTATTGGAATTTTGGCAGCGTTTATTGAGTTATCAATATTTAGTTTATTAATTAATCACATAAATTATATTATAGCAAATTCAATAGCTTTTAGTTTAGCCGTGATAACTTCATTTACCTTAAATAGATTATTCAATTTTAAAGTAGAAGATAAAATTATAATAAGGTTTGGAAGATTTTTGCTTGTAAACATAAGTGGATTACTTATTTCTAATTCTATTCTTATTTATTTCAGTGGATTTATACCATATGTTGAACTCAAAATTTTAAGTATGCCATTTGTAATTTTTTTTCAATTCATAATGAATTACCTTTGGACTTTCAAAAAATAATTAGTATTTATTTGATTGAATAAATTTTAAAATGATATTAGAAATAATTCTGGCTTAAAATATAATGAAATTTATTGTAAATAATAAATCTTATAATAATCTAAATTATTTTCTTAATTTAAGTAAAGAAGTTGAAAAATGATTTTGATTGTTGGTGCAAATGGTTTTTTTGGTAATCAACTTCAAAAATTATTTTCAAAAAAAAAAGTTCAATTTTTTGCGTCTGATATTACTTTGGAAGGTGAAAATTTTTTAGATGTTAGAAATATATCCTCAATTAGAGAGATAATTAAGAAATACGATATTAAAACTATTATAAATTGTTCTTGTGAACCAGCTACATGTAAATCTAAAGAAAAATTATGGAACACAAATGTTGAGGGAAATAAAAATTTGATTAAAATAAGCTCAGAGTTAAATATTAAAAAGTATATCTTTATATCGACCTCAGCAATTTGGGTAAAAGATTACATAAAACCTGTAGACGAAAGTGAAGAATATCACCCAATAGAAAATTATGGAAAATCAAAAGTGCAAGCAGAAAAAGATATTATAAGTTCAAATTTGAATAACTGGACAATTTTTAGAGTTCCTATGATAGTTTCAAAGGAAAGATTGGGTGTTTTAAGCTTGTTATTTGATCTAATTATTACAAATAAAAAAATTCCTTTACTTGGCTCAGGAAAAAATATTTTACAATTTATTCACGCAGATGATTTGAGTAACTATATTTATTTGTCACTCAATAAAATTGAAAAAAATATCTATAATGTCGGTAGCGAAGAAAATATTTCTTTAAGAGGTCTAATAGAAAAGTTAATTATTTCATCTAATTCCCAATCCAAAATAATTACAATTAAAGATATTGGTTTTTCATTAATTTTAAATTTTTTGAATAAATTAAATTTGTCACCTTTAAATATCTATCATTTAAATATGTTGAAATACTCTTTTACTATGAATTCTAAAAAAATTTATGAGGCTTATAATTTTAGGCCTAGGGTAAAAACTAGCGATATGATATCAGAAGCTCTTAAAAATTATAAAAAAAACTTAGGTGTAAACAAAATCAATACAGAAATTACAAACCCTATTAAACCTGGTATATTTAAAATAATTCAATTTTTTCTTTAAAAAGTATAAAATAAAGGAATATTTTTTATTTTGTGATAATAAATTAAAGCAATCATTAAAATAGTAAATTCCCAAACAAAAAGTATTTTGATTGTATTATTTTTGTTTAATCTCAAGTTTGAAATATGATCCTTTGACAGAAATATGAAATAAATAAATAAATATAATGGATCAAACCATTCTTGGTATATAGACCAAACAATACCATAATTTAAATATATAAATGGTAAAATTAAAAAATATTTATAATTATTAAAATTAATAACTGAGATCGTAAAAGCAAAAAAGGCTGAAGAGATCAAAATTAGGAATTTAGGATCATTGTTAAAAAATAATTGATTAAATTTAACAATATAACCTCCGCCTTTAGTAGAATATTCAATATCATGGAATAAAAGAAATTTGATTAAAAAAATTATAATAAAAACATAAATGCATTTTTTTGAGAAAAAAATTTTAAAAAATTTAGAAAAATTTATTAGTATCAAGGGGATAGAATAGAAAAAAAATATAGATGAAATTTTCGGTATACTTAAAAATATATTTTTTATATCTAAATTACCCGATTGAGTAGTGGCTTGAGATAAATCATCAAATACACCCCACATAAATAAAACGACAAATCCAGGGATAGATAAAAGTAAATAAACAATCAGTGTAAAAATTAAATCCCTTTTATTTTTGTTAATTATCAATAATAAAATATGGAATACTGCTAAAAATACAAATTGCTGTCTGGCATATAAAGTTAAAGAAACAAAAATTGTTAAAAGCAAATTCTGTTTAAAAGAGATTTCCTTTTTAATTAGAATGTCTAAAAAATAAAGTGATGGTATTAAAAAGAAAAAAGATAAGTTTTCTGTCATACCCCAGTACGAAGAAGATCTAAACCATGGACTTAATAATATGACAAAAGGTATTAAATAAACTAAAAAATTATTTTCAAAATCAATTCTTTTTAATCTTAAAAACTGATAAAAAATAAAAATTATTAACAAATTAAAGATTGTATTATTTAAACAATAAAATAGGTTTTTTGTAGCAGGATTAAAAAGTGATTGAAAACTGTGAAAAAATGGAAATGTAGCTTCTCCATAAGTTTGATAATTTTTAATAGTTTCAAAATAATCTTTTTTTAAATCTGTTATAACTAACCAAATATGATGTTCTAAGTCTATGTGACCAGCTCCATTTGAAATTTCTCTCACATAAAATCCCAAAAAATAGGTGGATAAGATAAATAAAATTAGTAGGAAATTTAATTTGTTTTTTTCAAACTTGAACATATTAAAATAACTTATACTTTTTTTGAATATAACTTATAATCTTTTGTGCCTGCTTTTTTCATTAAGCTTATAAATTTTTAGTTATATCTTCAGTCATTTTTTTTGCATCAGCAAATAGCATAAGTGTATTTTCTTTATAAAATAAATCATTATCTATTCCCGCATACCCAGGTGAAAGACTTCTTTTTACAAATAGTACTGACTTACATTTTTCAACATCTAAAACTGGCATTCCATATATTGGGCTTTGAGGGTCAGTTTTTGCTACAGGATTTGTTACATCATTAGCTCCTATAACAAATGCAACATCTGCATTAGCAAAATCATTATTTATCTCCTCCAATTCAAATACTTCATCATAAGGCACATTTGCCTCAGCTAGTAATACATTCATGTGACCTGGCATCCTTCCTGCAACAGGATGAATTGCATAAGATACTTTGATATCATTTTTTTTTAAGGTATCTACCATTTCTCTTAAAGCATGTTGTGCTTGGGCCACTGCCATACCATAACCTGGTACAATAATGACTGATGAGGCATTCTTCATTAGAAAAGCGGCGTCATCTGCATTTCCACTTTTTACTGGTTTTTGTTCTTTATTCTGTGTTGAGGCTGATTGTTCAGTTGCACCAAACCCACCCAAGATCACATTAAAGAATGATCTATTCATTCCTTTGCACATTATGTAAGATAGGATTGCTCCAGAAGAACCAACTAAAGCTCCAGTAATTATTAAAGCAGTATTTTCTAGAGTAAATCCAATTCCTGCTGCTGCCCAACCAGAGTAAGAGTTAAGCATAGAAATTACTACTGGCATATCTGCGCCACCAATTGGAATTATTAAAAGAAAACCAATCAAGAAAGAAATAGCTAATAATATCCAAAATAGATTTGATGATTGAGTAGAGCAAAGAAAATAAGTAATTATTATTATTGAAATTAGTATTAAAGCATTAAGTGGATGTTGTCCTTTAAACGTTATAGGTGATCCTGACATTATTCCTTGGAGTTTTAAAAAAGCAATAATTGAACCTGAAAAAGTTATTGCACCAACTGCTGCTCCAATTGACATTTCTATTAAACTTCCAAGTTTAATTTTACCAGGAGATCCTAGATTAAACGCTTCTGGATTTAAAAAAGCAGCTATTGCAACAAAAACAGCAGCAAGTCCAACTAAACTATGAAAACCAGCAACTAATTCTGGCATCGCTGTCATTGGAATTTTATAAGCTATAAAAGCACCAATTAGTCCTCCTATTAAGAGAAATATTAAAACAACTACTAGTCCAGTTGAAAAATTACCTATTGATAAAAAGGTAACTGTGACTGCAATAATCATTCCTAAAATTCCGAAAAAATTTCCTTGTCTAGAAGTTTCTGGTGAAGAAAGTCCTCTTAAAGCTAAAATAAATAATACTCCTGAAATTAAATAAAAA
Organism: uncultured Pelagibacteraceae bacterium; assembly: GCA_902515605.1. GTDB lineage: Bacteria > Pseudomonadota > Alphaproteobacteria > Pelagibacterales > Pelagibacteraceae > Pelagibacter. Next base: position 16,030 of record CABXVQ010000003.1, on the reverse strand, counting down.
ACTGCTGATAAATTTGCTGATAACATTATTTATCCTTTTTCTTTTTTTTATACATTGCTAGCATTCTTTGAGTTACCAGAAAGCCTCCAAAAATATTAATTGCTGCTAATGATATTGCTAAAAAGCCGAAGATACTTGAAGTGTTAAATATAGTTTCAGAATTCCCAGCTAATCCTGCAATAATTGCCCCAACAATAATCACTGATGAAATAGCATTAGTAACAGACATTAAAGGTGTGTGTAGTGATGGAGTTACACTCCAAACCACATAATATCCAATAAAAATTGAAAGTATAAAAATACTTAATCTAAATATAAAAGGATCTATTTCCATAATTTTATTTTATTAAAGTTTTTTCAATTATCTCATCTTCTAAATTTATATTTATCTTTTTATTTTCTTTATCATATAAATTTGAGACAAAGTTAAATACATTTTTTGCATATAAATTTGATGCAGAGGTTGGAAGTTTATTTAGAATATTACTTTCCCCCATTATTTTTACACCATTTTTATTTATAACTTCATCAACTTTAGTATATGCAGTGTTTCCGCCTTGAATGGCTGCTAGATCATAAATGATTGAACCAGACTGCATATTATTAATCATATCTTCTTTAATAATTACTGGTGCTTTTTTTCCTGGAATTAAAGCAGTACAAATAACTATATCTATTTTTTTTAATGTTTCTGATAATAATTCTTCTTGTTTCTTTTTAAAATCATCTGATGCTTCTTTGGCATAACCTCCCTCAGTCTCTAAATTCTCTGCTCCTTCAACTGTTAAAAATTTTCCCCCTAAACTTTCGACTTGTTCTTTTGAGGCCATTCTAACATCTGTTGCAAACACAATTGCTCCCATTCGTTTTGCTGTTGCAATTGCCTGTAGACCTGCAACCCCAGCACCAACAACTAATACTTTTGCAGCAGGGATTGTGCCTGCTGCTGTCATCATCATTGGAATCGCTTTTTCAAAATTAGCAAAAGACTCTACTACTGCTTTATAACCTGCAAGATTTGCCTGTGAAGATAATATATCCATAGACTGAGCTCTTGTTATTCTTGGAAGTAATTCTAATGAAAAAATATTAATTTTTTTTTTGACTAAATCATTTATTTTATCTTTATTATCATATGGATTGAGGACACCAATAAACGTTTGATTCTCTTTTAATAAAGAACTTTTGTCTTCATCCAATAAAGTTAATTGAGCAAGAATATCTGTATTAGTTATTATTTGATCTTCATCCTTTAAAATTGATGCTCCTATTTTTTTATATTCTTCGTCTTTTATTCCAAGATGACTTCCATAATTTTCAGATAAAGAAACCTCTAAACCAAGTGAAATATATTTTTTTGCAATCTCAGGAGTAATTGCAACTCTTTTTTCAATTTTTTGATTTTCTGAAATAGAAGCAATTTTCATACATCAATCTTATAGCAAGAATATTGCCATTAAAACTAAAACACCAATAACTGCGACTGTTCCCCACAATACAAACTTAGTAAAATTATTCCAAGTCTCTTTATGGTTTTTATTATCCATACAAAATTATTTTTGTCTGGCTTTATATTTGGGATTCATTTTATTTATTACATAAACTCTTCCTCTTCTTCTAACAAGTTTGGAGTTTAAGTCTCTTTTTTTAACCGATTTTAATGAACTTTTTATTTTCATAATTTTTGAGTTTAGCCTGGCAAAGTCCTACTCTTCCATGTCTTAAGACAAAGTACCATCGGCGCTGAAAAGCTTGACTTCCGAGTTCGGAATGGGATCGGGTATTACCTCTTCGCTATAATCACCAGGCGATGCATTTATACCTAAAGAAAAGTTATAGTCAAAGAGAAATTAGGATTATATTAAGATTTAAATGAATATAAAAATATTGCTTTAAGAGCAATAAATGCATCTTTTAAACCAATTTTTTTTCCATCCTCATAAGATCTACCATTATAAGTGATTGGGACTTCATAAAATTTACATTTTTTTTTAGATAATTTAATAGTAATTTCTGGCTCAAATGAAAAAGTTTTTTCCTGTAAAGATATATCTTTTAAAACTGAACTTCTAAAAACTTTAAATCCAGTTTCCATATCTGTTAAATTTAAATTGATAAAAATATTACAAATAAAAGTAAGAATTTTATTTGCTAAATAATGCCAAAAAAAATGGATTCTAACATATTTACCACCACCTAAAAATCTAGAGCCATAGACTACATCAGCATTAGTTTCAAAGAAAGGTATTAACAGTTTTTCATAATCGGATGGATCATATTCTAAATCTGCGTCTTGGATGATGGTAATATCACCGGTTATATATTTTAATGCAGTTTGAATTGCAGCACCTTTACCTAAATTATTATCATGAAAATAAACTTTTATTTTTTCATCATAATCTAAATTTTTTAATACTTCTTTAGATCCATCATTTGAATTATCGTCAATAACAATAATTTGATAATTTAAAATTTTAAAATTATTTAAGTTATGGATTATTTTATTTAAAACTATATTTATAGTATTTTTCTCATTATAGCATGGAATTATTATTGAAAGTTTAAAATTTTTTCTATCAATCATAATTAATTTTGTAATTTATTAACAATTAAATATCCATTTTTTTTATTAACATCTAGTTTATTATAGGAACAAATAAATGGAATATTCCAACAAAGCCTTCCCTGCCATCCATTTTTAGAATTATTTTCCACATCAGGACGAAATATCTTTATAAATTCATTATCATAAGTTTGGTTTAAAATATATTTATTATCAATCTTTTGTATACCCACAAACCATTCATCAACTTTTATAACCCTTGAAATATTTTTAGAAAAATTAAATAAAATAAATATTGATATAAAATATACAAAAATCTTTTTTGAAAAATTTCTGTATAAAAAAAGATTTAATAACATTATGAACCCTAAGGTTACAAATAAATGAGTAGCAAATCTTACAACTGGAGAGAAATGAAGCCAAAATATTAAACTTATTATTAAAAAAACAAAGAGTTCAATTTTTTCTTTAAAAAAGAAATCAAATTTATTTTTCTTTTTTAAAAATAATAAAAATAATAAAGAAGGTATAATTATAGTTAAAAAGTGCTCTGATATTTCAATAAAATTTCTTTTAATCCAAAAATAAAACCAATTAAATTTACTCAAGTATTGTGCGGGTGAATAAATTTCTTTTGCTTCAACAAAATAACTTTTGTTCACTAGTTCAAGTTCTTTAGATAAATCTAAAAATTCAGTATTAAACCAACTAACATTTAAACATGTTAAATTTGTTGGGAAAAAAAAGCATCCGGAATATATAAATTGTTGGATTAAAAAAGATAAAAATAATAACAGGATAAACAAAAATTTAAAATTAATTAAATAAAACTTAAGCTTTTTAAAATCCTTAAGATATATATATAAAGATAGAAGAATAATTGGCAAAGTGCTGAGTTTAATAAGAATTGAAAAAACAGAAAAAATTACGATTAAAAAAAAATATTTTTTTTTTTCATTTTCTAAGATTGTTTCAAAAAATTTTATATAATAATATATTCCTAAAATTGAAAAAATTACTGCGGGTAAATCGACACCAAATTCTGAAATTCTGGTAAATTTTAAGATTAGATAAAATAAAACTACAACTAAATAATAATCACTTATTAATAATTTTTTTTTTGAAATAATTTGATTTAGTGAGAAAAAAATAAAAGTTAGATATAATATGAAACTTGGTAATGTTAAAAAATTAAAATTTTTATTTTCGTAGAAAAATATTGGATAAAGATTTAACCATATTGAATTATAGACAAAAGGTTTATCGATATTAGCAAATCCAAAAACTATCTTTTCCTCTATAAAAGATAAAGCATACGGTAAATGATAATAACCAAAATCCTCATGATATTTTTGAGATATAAACATCGGGATTAATAAAAATGCTATGATTATATAAAAAATATTTTTTCTTATAAATTCAAATGAAAAATTAATGTTTTTTTTTTTAAGAAATATAACCAATCCTATAAAAAAAATTAGTGAGCTAATTACAAGATTTATCTTAAAAAAAAAATGAAATAAAGTGATAATAAAAGAAATTACAGTAAATCCTAAAAATATATTTATAAAAAAATCATTTTCATTTTTTAGTCTCATTAATGATCCATAACCAGCAATTGAAAATGAAAATAAAACAATACTCGCAAAAAAAATAGTTAGATGAAAAAAAAACATAAATTTTATTTTCTAGAATTTTAATAATCTTCTATAGTAAAATATAATACCTTGGAAAAATTCATTTCTGATTTACAAATTATACATTTTGCATTTTATTTCAAATCATTTAACAATTTTAATTTTATTGAAAATTATCATTGGTATCAATCTTAAACCATATAAATATCTTTTGACAAAAACTAATGGGTTGAAAATTAATCTAATAAGCCATCCAAGATATAATTCATCAATTAATGTATTGATAGGAGCCTGATCCTTGGTAAAAAATGAGATAGCACCTCCTGTGCATAAAATAGTTGTATTAAATTTCAAATTTTTTTTTAAATATAGTCCTAAAACTTCTTGCTTACCTCCACCTATATTAGTCAATATAAAATTAGGCTTTACTTTTTTAATTAAATCTAAAAGTTTTTTATCAACTAAATTATCTATATCATAATCTGGAGCTAAATAATTATATACTTTTTTTAAGCCTAAGTTTTTTAAAAAATATTTATTAGACTTCGAAAACTTTAAATTTGGGTCAATACAGAAAACTTTTTTATTTTTATTTTTTTTTAAATAATCAAAAAATAAATTTAAAAATTTATATCCTGAAAACTTATCTACTCCTATATTTTTAAAAATTTTAAGTAATAAAACAAAAAAACCACTATCAAAAAAAACTAAATCTGCTCTCTTAATTGACTCATAATATTTTTTTGATTTTTCTATATTAGCTAAAGCAGGCCCAGCAGGGAAAACAAACAAGCCTTTTTTGATAATAAATTTATCAAAATTTTTATAATTTAAATTTCTAAATTTTATTTTTTTGAAAATTATATTATTAACCATTATTAAGTGAATTTATATTTAGAAATTTCATGACAAAACTTTGTAACTAGAAAAATTAATACTTAAGATTTTGTAAATCTACTAATATTTGAGCCTTTTTTACTAGTTTCATTATTTATCCAATTATATGTTTTTATAAGGCCATCTTTTAACTTTATTTTATAACTCCAATCTAAAATTTTTTTAACTAAATCATTATTACTAGAACGACCCCTTACACCTTTTGGTTTATCTAATTGATAAATTCGTTCCAATTTTTTTATTTCAGAAATATCCTCGATTATATCAATCATTTGATTAATAGAGACTTGTTCATCACTTCCGATATTTACTGGTTCAGAATAATCAGATTCAAATAATCTTAAAGTGCCTTCAATACAATCATCTATATATAAAAATGTTCTAGTTTGTTTGCCATCTCCCCAAACTTCAATTTTATTATTATTGTTTTTTTTTGCGCCAATAACTTTTCTACATAACGCAGCCGGAGCTTTTTCTCTACCACCATCATAGGTTCCATAGGGTCCATAAATATTATGATATCTCGCTATTCTTACTTCTATCCCATAATCTTCCATAAAATGTCTGCACATACGTTCACTAAATAATTTTTCCCATCCATAGCCATCTTCTGGATTTGCTGGATAAGCATCATTTTCTTTTAATCCTTCTACAAAAACATCTTGTTGTTTTGATTTATCATATGCACAAGCACTAGATGAAAAAAAATATTTTTTTATACCATTTTCTTTGCAAGCAATTAATAAATTAGTATTAATTAAGACTGATTGCATACATTCTGCTTTGTTGTTTTCAATAAATCCCATACCACCCATATTGCATGCCATATTAAATACATAATCAATTTTTTTAGTAACCTTCCTACAGTTATTTATTTCTTTCATATCCATTGAGTAATGATTTTCAACATTTTCATAATCTTGAAACCAATATTCTTTTGGTTTTATATCTGCAGCAATAATTGAATTTCCATTATCTAATAGTTTTTTTACTAAATGCCCACCAATAAATCCTCCCGCTCCAACTATTAGAATTTTTTTATTTTTTATCATAATCAAATTTTTTTATACTTATGTTCACAAAATTATTTTTTTGCAACTTTAAATTTGGTTATTTTGCCATTTTTTTATACCAATTTAGGGATGATTGAACTAGATCATTTAATGATTGATGTTTTGGCTTCCAATTTATAATTTTTTTTAATTTTGATGAATTTGATATTGAAACAATAATATCTCCTTTTCTTTTTTTAACAAATTCATAATTAATTTTTTTTTTAGATAAATTTCTAAATTTATGTAAAATTTCTAGAACAGAAAAACCAAATCCATATCCACAATTTAATTTTAAGAATATTTTTTTTTTTATTATTAATTTTGATAACTTGAAGTGAATTTCTGATAAATCATTTACATGAATAAAATCTCTTACAGTTGTTCCATCTTTTGTATTATGATTCTTTCCGTTAATTTTAAATTTTTCATTTTTTACTACTGAACGACATAGATTTAAAAATAAATTTTTACCTCTATTAATATCAAATCCACATCTCAACTGTGTGTCTGCGCCAGCAACATTAAAATATCTAAGGATAACACAACTTAAATTTTTTTTATTTTTTTCTAAAAATTTTTCAAGAAGAATTTTTGAAGATGAATAAGGTGTCAAAGGTTTTAATATATCTTTTTCGTTAACTTTTTTTTTTTTATTTCCATAAACTGCTGCGGTGGAAGAATAGATTATTTTCTTAATTCCTTTATCAATACAATTTGAAAAAAACTCTTTTCCGTTTAAATAATTATTTTTAAAATATTTTTTTGGTCTCAAAATAGATTCTGCATTATCTATGTAGGCTGCAAAATGCATTACTATATCAATTTTATTTTTACTTAAAATTTTATTTATTTTTTTTGTATCTTGTATGTTGCATTTGTAAAATTTACTTTTCTTTGGAATGTTCGATTTTAAACCTGTTGAGAGATTATCAATTATTATAACTTTATTTCCTTTATCAATTAAATATTGAGATACACAACTTCCAATATAACCTGCACCACCAGTTACTAATACTCTCATAATTATTTGTTTTTATATCCCAGAAATGAAATTAAACTTAAATAAATTAAAAGACTTATGGTTAATACAAAATAAGTTTGTATTCCTAAATACATTAATAAAGTAGGCAAAATACATAAATTTAAAGTTATTATTACAGTTAAATGTTTGTTTTTTATAAATCTATCAATAATGTGATGTAAATGATTTAAATCTCCTCTAAAGGGATTTTTTTTATTAATTAACCTTACTAAAAATAGTCTCAACATATCAATAGCGGGAATAAGTAGTATTATAAATATTTGATCTCCATATAAATAATTATTGAAGTTTTTGTATTGATAGATGAAGGTACAACCAAGAATAGCGCTGATTAAATAACACCCTCCGTCTCCAATAAAAACTTTGTTTTTATAATTAAGAATTCCTAAAAAAATAAAACAGATTGATAACAAAATAAAAAATAATGGTAAAAAATTATTTATAATAAAAATTAAAAAAATAAATAAAGTATAACTAATTAATTGAAGATTAATGCCATCAAACATATTTATAGCATTTGCTAGAAGTGCAAAAGACAAAATAATAAATAAAAACGCATAGTTTCCAAAAACATAATCTTTTTTAAGAAATGAAATCTTTATATATTCTAATTTAAGCTCGGGAAAAAAAAAGGTGACTAAAATTATAGAAATTATTATCAGAAATAATTTAAAATTCGGTGATAAATTTTTAAAATCATCAATAAATCCAATGAAATAAAAGAGAAAACTTAATATCAAAACTATATATACAAAATTATCTTCAAACATTACATTATCCAAATTCAATATTTTTAAAAAAAAAATTATCAAATATAAATTTATTAATATTATAAAGCCACCAACTAAAGATATAGCTCGATCATGTTTTTTTAATTTTCCATCGGGTTTATCGAAAAAGATAAAAAAATTTGAAAATTTTTGGAATTTAAAAAAAATGATTGAATTTAAAAAAAATATCAATAATAACAAAAAGTAATTTTCCATTTTTTATCTTACTAGCTTTAAATTGTTAATAAAAAAATAAATCATAAATATTTATATTTGAGTTTAAAAATTAACTTTGGTAAAAAATATATAACTAATAACTTAAGTTTAAAATTAATAGATGGGAATCTCATTATATCTTTAAGTAATTTTAAATTTTTTTTATACAACAAAAGATGAATTAATTTTAAATATTCTAATTTTTGTAATAATTTAAATTTATTTCTTTTAAATATTTTATTATTAAAATTTTGATTTTTAATCCAATCTTTATACTCATAATAAAACATTTTTCTGTTGTTATGAGTAAAATTATCTTTATGTAATCTAATATTTACAAATTTATTTTGGAATCCCATTCCTTTAAATTTTTTTGATATTCTAATCATTAAATCATAATCTCCTATGATATTATAATGTGGATTAAATTTAAAATTTTTAATCAAATTGCTTTTTATAATAATTGAACTATTTTTAATAAAATAATATTTTAATAAATTATCTAAAATTGAACCTGATGGTAGTTTGCCTTTATAAAAAACTTCAAATTTTTTTTTATTTTCATAATAGTGATAACAATTTGAAAAAGAAAAACCATATTCACTTGATGAAGAAAAAAATAGAATTCTAGAACTTAAAAAATCTTTATCCCACCAATCATCAGAATCTAAAAAAGATACAAATTTGCCCTTTACTTTTTTCAAAGCAAAATTTCTAGCTTCATATAACTTAATTTTTTTTTTTGTTTTAAAATACTTAAATCTTTTATCTTTTATTTTTTTAAATATTTCCCCACTTTTATCTGTGGAACAATTATCTACAAAAATTACTTCAAAATTTTTATAAGTTTGATCTAAGACTGATTGTAGTGTTTTTGATAAAAATTTTTCTCCATTGAAACAATTTATTATTATACTAACTAATTTATTTTTCATACTTGTGCTTAAAATATAAGTAGAATCCTACAGGGTAGAAATAAAACATAGACAACCAGTTATTAAAAAAATTGCCATTGGGTATCAAAGGCCAAATATTAATAAATATAGCAGAAATAGCAATTAATTTTGAAACTTCATTTTTATCAAATTTACTTGATGATAATATTTTTCTTCTAGAAACAAATATTTCCTTAATTGTGTAAATAAAAGCAAAAATTAAAAACGAAAAACCTAAAACACCATTTGAAACTAAAATTTGAATATAGCTATTATGAGGATGTGTAGAACAGCCCTCGTTATTTTCAAGTATATAAATTTTATTTCTACATAAATATCTAAAACCTTTTGTACCAGTTCCAAATAAGATGTGATCTTTAAAGATTTTTAATGAAAGCACATAATGTACATGATGTTCAGGAGAAAATATGTACATCTTATCAAAAAAATTTTTTTTATCTTGTGATATATTTTTAGTTCCAATACCTAATATTTGATTATAAGTTTTTTTGAACATTCTTGATGCTGGATCTGTTGTATTTTTATACTGCAATGCTGTGGATAAGATTAAAAACACTAATATTATAATTGTAATAAACTTTTTAAAATATTTTATTGAGAAAAATATTGTTACTAAAAATAAGATTAATAAAGCAAACGATGATCTTTCACCTGACAAATAAATAACTAAACATACGAATGAAATTAAAATTGCATAAAAAATACCAGATTTTTTATCATTTAAAGAGTCATTCATGATTAGATAAATCAAAAATATCGGTAAAGTTCTCAACATAAAGCCACCTAAAATTAGTTCTTCACCAAAAAAACTTGAGATACGCCCTACTAAAATTTCATTTCCTAATAAATTTTTTCCATAATAGTACTGAAGTAAAGAATCGAATATTATTAAAAATAACAAAATTACATATAAAATAATAATTTTTTTATTAAAAAAATTAAATCTTTCTAAAATAAACCATATTGAAAATGCAAACAATGGTATTCTAAAATAAAAAATTCCATTAACAGCCAGATCAAAACTATAAAAATTAGATAAAGTTGAATAAAGAGTAGATAGATAAAATAATAAAAAAAAGATTAAAAATCTATTTTCATAAAATAAACTTCTCTTTTCCTTTAATGAAAAAAATAAAAAAAAAATGATACTCAAAGTTAAAAAAACTTCTGCAATTAAAGGTCCGATTAATAAAAGTAATGGAAAAAAAGCTAAACCATATCCAAAAAAAAATTTTGATAATTTATTTTCTAAATTCATGTCTTATAGATCTTAATAATTCCTTTTTAAAATTATCTTTTGTATAAAAAAAATTTTTGATAATTAGATTTTGAATTTTTTTATAATCTTTTTTTATTAATTCAAAATTTTTTATTATATTTTTTTCATCTCTTTTACAAACAAAAATTCCTTTTCTATTATTAATAACATGACTAATCTCATCGAAAATTATTATTGGCTTTAATCTGGCTAATGACTCAGAAATTACTTTTGGAAAACCTTCTGTAAATGAAGGTAGAATAAATACTCGAGTGGAATCATATAATTTTATTAATTTTTTTTCATCATATACAGGACTGATAAACTGTATGTTTTTATTATAATATTTTTTACTAATGAATTTTTTTTTAGTTCCCACTATCGTAAGTTTATAATTTTTAAGATTTTTTTTAAAAATTTCACTGATAAAGTGACTGCCTTTTTCTTTTTTAAATCTTCCTATATATAAAAAATCAGTTTTAAAGTTTTTATTTGATTCTTTTGTTTTATGCCATTTCTTAGTTATTTCTGAGGGATGAAGGATACTTTTTACTTTTACATTAGTTAATTTTTTCGAAACGGATAGTAATTTTAATTTTTTTTTGACCATATAAAACATCAAATAATAAAAATAATATCCTATCAATCCATACTTAATTTTATATTCTAAGAAACCATCACTTCTTAAATAAACGAATCCTTTTATTTTTTTTCCTAATAACATTAATCTCAAGAGACAAAGAAAATTATAAGGTGTAATAGAAACCATAAAAATATTAATCTCATTTTTTTTAATTTCTTTGATTTTACAAAATTTGAATTTTTCTTTTATTGGATAAATAAGTTTTTTGGAACTTTTTCTACAGATTAACTCAACTTCATACTCAGATTTTAAACATGATAAAATATTACTTAAATCATTATTTGAAGTATAATTTTTGTATGAATTCCAAATTTTATCATTAATAATCAAAATTATTTTTTTCATTTCTGATTATTATAATATTTGATGGTTTTTTTAAGACCTTTCTCTAGATTAACTTTAGCTTGCCAATTAAGAATTTTTTTTACTTTTTTTAAACTAGGATACAATTTAAAAATTTCATCTTTTCTTAATGAGACTTTTCCAAATTGAGGTTTACCACCATTTGCTAATTTACAAATTTTAATAATTAATTTTTTAACACTAATTGGATTACCTGATCCAACATTTATGATTTCCCCATTTGATTTTTTATTTTTAAAAGTTTTAACAATTGCATTAACTAAGTCATCTATGTAAATAAAATCTCTTAACTGTTTTCCTGCTGAGCAATTAAACTTAACTTTTTTTAAAGCATTCATAATAGTAATTGGGATTAATCTATTCAGATCTTGTTTTGGTCCATAAACTAAATATAATCTTAGTATTGTAATTGGAAAATTATATTTTTTTTTTTGTTCTAATAAAAATTTAGAGCTTAAAAGTTTGGCATTTCCATAAGTTGAATATGTTTCTTGTAAGTTTTTTTTGTTTTCTCTTTGTGGAGATCTTTGTTTTCCATATTCTATACTTGAACCAATTTGAATAAATTTTTTTGGTTTATTGTTCAAATAATTAAATATTAAGTTTTTACATCCATTGAAATGTATTTTTGTTATTGATTGATTATTTGAGTGATCTACATAACCTGATAAATTAACTATATAATCATAATATTTATCTAATTTTGATCTTAATTTTTTTTTATCTCTTACGTCACAATAAATATATTTTGCACCCTTCACTTTTCTAGTTTTTTTTGGTTTAAATTTAGATAAAGAATGAACAATCCAGCCTTTCTTAACTAGATAAACAATCAAATGATAACCTATAAATCCAGTGCCACCTGGAATTAAAATTTTAGTTTTATTGTTCAAAATATTTTTTTAAATTGTTTTTTTTTAATAAAAAAAATTCTTTATCTTTAATCATATAAATTTTGTCACAATTTTTTAATGCATTAAACCTATGTGAAACTATAATAGTTGTGCTTTTTAATTTTTTAATAGTATTAAGCACATTATTTTCAGTTTCATAATCTAATCCGCTTGTAGCTTCATCAAGTATTATTAATTCTGGATCATTAATTAAGGCTCTAGCTATACCTATTCTTTGTTTTTCACCTCCAGATATATTTTGTCCATCCTGACGTAAAACTTGTGATAGACCTCCATTTGGTTTTTTAACAAACTTATTTAGATCTACTTTTTTAATTATATTTTCTAAAATTTTATCATCAAAAATTTTTCGGTCTGATCCAAATAAAATATTTTCTCTTAAAGATTGGTTTAAAATAATTATATTCTGTGGAACATATCCTATAGATTTTTGCCAACTATCAAGTTTTTCTGGATTATCTATTTCCTTATTATCCACTTTGATACTTGAAAATTTATTTTTTTTAAAACCACATAAAATGTCAATTATTGTACTTTTCCCACTTCCACTCTGCCCAATAATCCCTATCTGTGAATTTTTTTTAATATCTATATCTACATTTCTAAGTAACAAATTTTTATTATTGTCTAATGAGAAATTTTTAACAAAAAGTTTAATATTTTTATTTATTTCTAACTTAGAAGTTTTTTTCTTTTTGATTCTTATTTTTTGCTCATTTTCATTTATAAGCTTACCTATACTTGGGTAAGTATGTTTTAAATGTTGCATATATCCTAATAATCTATTTATTAATGGAACCACTCTAAAAGCTGAAAGAGTATAAATAGATATTAATTGAATTATACTCTCATTTGAATATTGATTTTTTATCAAATAAAAAAATAATAATAATATACTGAGAATTAATATGTATTCTAAAATATGCCTAGGAAGTGATTTTAGAAAGTTGACTTTAAATTGTATTCTACTAAGGGAAAAGTTCTGCCTTTTAAACCTGTCTAAAAAATAATTTTCTTTTGATAAAATTTTAATTGATTTAATTGCCGAAAAACTTTCAGAAATAAATTGAATCCTTTTTTTTTTATTATCTAAACTTGTAATCGCCCAACTTGCTAATTTATTCTTTATTAGAATATAATAGATAACTCCTACAGAAGAAAAAATTAAGAAGACAATTCCAGTTATAAGCGGATCAAAATACATTAAAAAAATTAAAAAAGTAAATAATAATATTGAGTCTAATATTATTCTTAAACAACTATAAACAAATAAATTACTTGTAGTAATTTCCTCAGTAAAATTTCTAAGATATTCAGCACTATTTTTTCTTAAAATATTAAGAACGTCTCTGTTCAGAAAATTATGATATAATTTATTTGAAATCTTTTCTCTAAATTTTGCTAAAAAATCTGTCTCAACCCAAGAAACAAAAATTAAAATTAAAAGCTTAACGCTAAAAAGAATTAATATTAAAAAGAGAATTAATTCAAAAGTAATTTCACTTTTAAAAAAAAAACCTAAAAAATCATTTATTATTTGAAAGTGTTCATCATTTAAACCTAAAAATGAATTTAAAATTAATACCACCATACCTAAACCCAGCAATTCTAGAAAAGATGCAATAAGCATGAAAAAAATTAAATATATAAACTTTATCTTTTGATTATAATCAAATAAATTAACTAATTTATGCATATCGGCTTTTTGGCTCTATCTTAAAATTTCTTTATTCAATTTCATAAATGCTTTTTGGTAAAAAGTATTTTTTTTTGACCATTTGAAGGCATTATTTGAAATTTTTCTTCTTAAATTTATATTAGATAAGAATAGTTTTAATTGATGTGATAATTGTCTCTTTTTATCAAAATATTTATAATGATAATTATTCCTTAGACCAAATTCCTTGAGATTAATGTTTGTAAATACTGGTAACCCTGCTGACATCATTTCAAATATTTTTGTTTTTCTTCCGGTAGAATTTTTCATCATAGCTATACCAATTTTACATTTCTTAAACATCTCAATTGCATAAGGTTTTACATTAATATTTTGTTTATCTTTAATTGATAAATCTCCTAAAACTAAATATTTAAATCTAGTTTTTTTGTCATCTACTTTATTGAAAAAATTATTTAAACTTAGATGATTTTGAAACCAATTACTCGCAATATAGAGTATGTCATATTTCTTTTTACCTAATACTTCAATTTTTTTAAAGTTTACAGCTGGTGTACTAGTTTTAATTAATTTTTTTTTTTGTATTTTTTTTTTAAGAAGATATTCATATTCTTTTTTTGAAAAATCAATTATGTAATCTGTATTCTTAAGAATATTTATTTCATTTGAAAATTTAAATCTTGTTTTATCTTTAATATTTATTTTATCAAAATACTTTTTTCTAAAATAATATAGGTCATGACAAACTAAAATTGTCTTAAATTCTCTATGTTTTGAAAGAAGAATTGATTTATATTGAAAAAGAATTTTCGTTGTATTTACAAAAACCAAATCAATTTTTTTTAAGTTAATTTTTTTTTTAATTTCGATTTTAATTAATTCTTTTTTTTTTAGATTAAGAATAGGATCAATTTTATTGTTTGTTTTAATATTATAAAAAACAATTTTATGTTTTTTTTCTTTCAAGAATTTACTCAGAAGATAAATGGTATTTTGCATTCCAGATTTTACTGGTTTTAATGGTAATGGAGATATGATAAGTATTGTTTTAGTGCTCATATAAGCTTTTTATTAAAGACATTGTTTTTAAAGCTTCTTTATCTGAACAAGGCATTATTTTTACTTTTTTATTATTTAAAGTGTCGATAATTGAACTAAGTTCATCTTGAAATACATTTTTATTTTTTTTTTGAATCAATTTTTTTTCAGTATCTTTTTGATTTTTTCCACTAAGCCAACCCCATCTTATTCCTGTATAATATTCCTGTCCTCCATAACTTCTATCTCTCCCTTTAATTCTCCAGTAGCCCTTAATACCATTCCCACTTATATCGAAAGTGCTTCTCCATCTTAATATTGATATAGAAATATTTATAATTGGGATTTCTTTTGAAGATAATATAGCTAAAATTTCTTCTTCTATTCCTGTCTTCCAAAAATTTTTTCTCAATTTTTTGATGTACTCAATTTTAATTTTGGTGCAAAAAAGTTGTAGTAAATTTAAAACATGAATTCCAGGGTCAGTAATAACACCTCCTCCTGCATATTTTTTACTTAATTTCCAACTTTTTTTCATTTCTGGGTTGTGACCGTGACCAAAATTAATTGTAAGAGAATTTATTTTTCCAAATTTTTTAAATTTAATATCTTTTAACATCTGAGAAATACCGTCAAAATATCTATAATTTAAACCAACAAAAATTTTCTGATTTTTTTTTTTATAGTTAATTATTTTTTTTGTTTCGGAAAAATTTATTCCTAGAGGTTTTTCTACTAATAAATTTATTTTTTTTGAATTTTCTAAACAAACTTTAGTATATTTTAATGTCAAATTATGGGGAACACTGATCACACAAAGATCAATTTTCTGGTTTTTAAAAAAACTCGAATTTAATTTTTTTTTTGAATAAAAAAATAAGCCATTAATCTTAATTTTTTGAACATTTGTGTCATAAAAACCAAGTATGTTTATTTTTTTTCTTTTTTTTAAATTTATGGCAGCTTTTAATCTCTCAGCCCCCATATATCCCATACCTAT
>CABXVQ010000002.1:0-58060 GCA_902515605.1 uncultured Pelagibacteraceae bacterium | reverse complement strand
TAGATTTTTTTTATCTCCTAGTACCTCTAATTTGACTAATTTACCTCCTCCAATTTCTCTAGCTAATCTTAGAGTTCTCAAAGCATCTTTTGAATTAAAACATCCTGCTGTGTTTGGAAGATATGTAATTTTTTTTGGGTCAATATAATCCATTAATAAAGGTTTTTTTTTATCTATAATGTTTACCCTTCTAACTGCAACAGTAACTATATCAGCTCCTGATAAATTAATAGCTCTGGCACATTCTTTCATGTTCTTATATTTACCAGTGCCAACAATTAATCTTGATTTAAAATTCTTTTTAGCAATAATTAATTTATCTTTACTCAATTTTAACCACCTCCAATAAAATGAACTATTTCTATTTTATCATTTGTTTTAAGACTGATTTTATTTAATTTTTTTTTATCTACTATTTCTTCATTTAATTCAATAGCTACTTTTTTAAGAGGTATTTTAAAGTTTTTGATAATATTCAACAGTTTTGAATTTTTATCTATATTTTTTATTTTTCCATTTATTTTTATTTTTATTTTTATTTTTTTTTTCATCGTATATAAAAGATAAATGAATAATAAAATTATTATTATCAATGGTCCTAATATTAATCTATTAGGTGAAAGAGAACAATCACAATATGGATCAATCACTCTTGATGAGCTTAAAGAGAATTGTTTAGATAAATCCAAAAACTTGGGGTTAATTCTTGAATTTGCTCAATCAAATATAGAGGGCGAACTAGTAAATATAATACAGGATGCTAGAAAAAAATTTGATGGTATTATAATTAATGCTGCCGCATTTACACATACTTCGGTTGCAATAAGAGATGCTTTAGATATTTTTAAGAAACCAATAATTGAAATTCATATGTCAAATATCTACAAAAGAGAAGAGTTTAGAAAAAAATCATTAATTAGTGATATCGTAACTGGTGGAATATTTGGATTAGGAGATGATGGATATATTTTAGCCATAATTTCAATGCAAAAACTCTTAAAAAAATGAAAATAGATAAAAAAATTATTAAAGAATTAAGTGACTACTTAGAAGAATTTAATCTTACAGAGTTAGAGTACACAGAAAAAGATACAAAAATAAAAGTATCAAAAAATAATATTAATTTAAGTAATCCAGCTCCTTCTAAAAATGAAAAAATTACAGAAAGTTCAAATATAAATGCAAAGAATATTTCAGGAATTCAAGTAACTTCACCAATAATAGGAACAGCATACCATGCACCTGAACCAGGAGCCAAAAAATTTGTAGAAATTGGTAAAAAAATTAAAAAGGGTGAAACTGTTATGATTGTTGAGGCTATGAAAACAATGAATCACGTACCTTCAACATCAGATGGAATAGTAAAAGAAATATGTGTTGAAGACGGACAACCAGTAGAGTTCGGACAAACAATAATCATTTTAGAATAATGTTTAAAAAAATATTAATAGCAAACCGTGGGGAAATTGCGGTTAGAATAATAAGAGCATGTAAAGAATGGGGTATCTCCACTGTAGCAGTTCATTCAGATGTAGATAGAGATAGTATGCATGTAAGATTAGCAGATGAAAGTGTTTGCATTGGGTCACATCAGCCAGCTAATAGTTATCTAAATATTCCAGCTTTAATGTCAGCTATTGAACTGACAAATTCTGAAGCTGTTCATCCAGGATATGGTTTTTTATCTGAGAATGCTAATTTTGCAAAAGTATTAGAAGAAAATAATATTAAATTTATAGGTGCATCCTCTAAACTAATTGAGATGATGGGAGATAAAATTCAGGCTAAAAAAATTGCTAAAGAAAATGGATTACCAATAATTGAAGGTTCTGATGGAGGTATAAAAGATATATCCAAAGCAAAAGAGCTTTGTAAAAAAATAGGATATCCTGTCTTAATTAAAGCCTCAGGTGGCGGCGGAGGTAAAGGAATGAAAATTGTTCATAAAGAACAGGAATTTGAAAATCTATTTTCAACTGCAAAATCTGAAGCTCAAAAATATTTTGGTAATGATGAAGTATATATAGAAAAATTTTTTCAAAATCCTAGACATATAGAAGTTCAAATTCTAGCAGGTAAAAATAGAACTGTTCATTTGCACGAGAGAGATTGTTCAGTTCAGAGAAGACACCAAAAACTCATTGAAGAAACGCCAAGCCCTATTTTAAATGATAAAATTAGAAAAGATCTATTCGATAAGACTGTCAATATGGTTGAAAAAATTGGCTATGAAGGAGCTGGCACAGTCGAATTTATTTATGAGGATGGAAAATTTTATTTTTTAGAAATGAATACTAGAGTTCAAGTAGAACATCCAGTTACAGAAATGGTAACAGGTATAGATATTATTAAAGAGCAAATTTGGATTGCGTTTAAAGGTGAAACAGCATTAAAACAGTCAGATATTAACCCTAGAGGTCATGCGATTGAATGTAGAATAAATGCAGAAGATGCAAGTAAAAATTTTCAACCTTCACCAGGAACAATCGGAATGTGTCATCAACCATCAGGATTTAGAACAAGAGTAGATGGTGCAATATTTCAAGGATATAAAGTAACACCTTATTATGACAGTATGGTTTGTAAACTTATCTGTCATGGTAGAAATAGGTCAGAAGCTATTCAAAGGATGAACCGGTCATTAGATGAATTTGTTATCGAAGGTATTACTACCACTATTCCTTTACATAAAAAACTTTTAAATCATAAAAAATTTATTCAGTCAGATTTTAATGTAAGTTGGCTAGATACTGAAAAAATTATTTAATAACAATTAACTAACCATATATCATAAACAGGGTGATCAAAAGGTGCTATAGAAGGACTTGAAGAAAACATCCATCCATTAAAAACAAATACATCATTTTTATTTTTATTTGTTAAATCTCTGACTTGAATATAAGCGGTAATTTCTGGATTATCGTCAAATTCTGAATTTCTACATTTCATACTTTTTATCAACAAATCCTTATGTTTAGTATCTTCACCATTTTTAAGCTTTAACAAGATATTTTTAGAAGAGATTTTATCTAATACTTTTATATCTGTGAAGCTACCTTCTAAATTTTCACTAGAATTCAAATCAAAAGATATAATAAAAAATAAAATTAAGATGAGTAAATTTAATTTAATTTTTCCAAGTTTTATATTTTTTTTGAATGGCATCTTTATTTTTATTTGGATAGTAAGCTGATTCCGTTCCTGTTAGATTTGGCTGATGAGGTTTTTGCCATTCATATTTTTCAAGATCGTGTTTTTTTTCTATTTTATTCCGAGTAAAATGTATCCAAGAATACCATTCTACTGGTATTTTGGATGCGTCAATTTCTTCAGCATAAATTACCCACCTCTTACCTTTTTTACTTTCATAATATTTATTACCTAAATGATCTTTACCTACAAATTTTCCAAAAAAAAGAGTTTCTATTTTTGTTCCAAACGTTTCTTGATTCCACCAAACAAAAATCTTTTTTAAAAGTGTCAACATAAATAAATAATATTTTTCAATTTAAAATTGTATAATTTAAATTAGACTAAAATTTGTTTTTGTATATAAATAAATTGAAACTTATTTCAAATTAATTTTAAAAAGTTGGGGTTAAATGGCAAAATATTTAGTTGAAACATATTACACATGTACGTTTAAAGTAAATCATTTCCTAGATGATATTAATGAGACAGAGCTTAAAAATTTAGAAAAAAGAGATGATGGTAAATTCGAAGTTTTAGATGTAAAGCTTGATAATAGAAAAACAAAGAACCTTGATCCAAATAATAAAAAAATTGTTGAAAATAAGAAAATAGAATCATTAACTGATTCTCAGCAACAAGCACCAAAGAACTTTGAGAAATTTATAAAGTCAAATAACAATAATTCTGAAAAATCTGGAAAAAGATTTGGTATGCCTGATCGAAGAAAAGGTTATATACAGAAAGCGACTATTGGTGACCACAAAGTTTATTTACATACAGGTGAATATGAAGATGGCAAAATTGGTGAAATTTTCATAGATACAAGTAAAGAAGGTGAATTAGTTAAAGCTTTAATGAATAATTTTGCTATTGCTGTATCTCTTGGACTTCAATATGGAGTTCCACTTGATGAATTCATTAGTGCATTTGTTGGTACAAAATTTGAACCTTCTGGAAAAGTTCATGGGAATGACAGAATTTTAAGTGCGTCATCTATTTTGGACTATATTTTCAGAGAATTGGCTATTTCTTATCAAAATAGAGAAGATCTTGCTCACACACCATCTATTGGTGCTATTGATAGTCCTGATTTTGACGAACAAAATTCTGAAGGTCAAAACCAATTACTTAAAATTGTTAGAGATATAACTAGTAAGGGATTTGTTAGAAATAATTATAAAAAAAACTTGGTAGATTTATCAGATGTCAAACTAAGTCTTAAAGGAAAAAAATAGATTATTTTTTCAATTTTAAAGATAGATTTAACTCTTTTAACTGATTTTCATTCACATCAGAGGGTGCGTTCATCATTAAATCTTGAGCATTTTGATTCATTGGAAACATAGTTACTTCTCTAATATTTTTTTCATCAGCTAAAAGCATAACTATTCTATCAATACCTGGTGCTATTCCTCCATGAGGTGGTGCTCCATAACTTAAAGCACTAATCATCCCACTAAACTTTTCATCCACCTGCTTTTTATCATAACCTGCAATTGAAAATAATTTGTACATAAGTTCAGGAATATGGTTTCTAATTGCACCAGAAGAAAGCTCAATACCGTTACATACGATATCGTATTGAAAAGCAAGTATGTCCAAAGGTTTCTCAAAATTGATTTTATCTAAATCTCCTTGAGGCATAGAGAAAGGATTATGACTAAACTTAATTTTATTAGTCTGTTCATCTTTCTCAAACATTGGGTAATCAACTATCCAGCAAAAAGCAAATGAATCATTATCAATTAAATCTAAATCATTTGCTATCTTGTCTCTCGCTAGAGAAGTAATTCTTTCTAATTCTTTTTGATTGTTACAAGCTAAAAAAATACTATCTCCAATTTTTGCTCCAGTTTTTTTCATTATTTCCTCTAAAGATTCTTTAGAAAAAAATTTACCTACAGGTCCTTTAGCAGATATTTCACTATTCTTTTCCAATGTAAAATAAGCTAAACCAGAAGAACCTTCTGCTTTAGCCCATTTATCAATATTGTCAAAAAAGCTTCTTGGTTTATCTTTGGTTTTTTTAGTAACAATGCATCTTACTTGAGATCCTGATTTGACAAGTTTTTTAAAGATTTCAAAAGATACGTCATCCCTTAAAAAAACTTCAGTAATATCATTTATGATTAATGGGTTTCTCAGATCAGGTTTGTCACTTCCATATTTTGCTAATGCATCAGCATAAGAAATTCTTGGAAATTTTTCAGAAATTAATTTTTTGTTTGAAAATTTTTTAAAAGTATTAATTAATAGCTCTTCAACTACTTTAAAAACATCTTCTTGTTCAACAAATGACATCTCTAAATCTAATTGATAAAATTCTCCTGGACTTCGATCAGCTCTAGCATCTTCATCTCTAAAACATGGAGCAATTTGAAAATATTTATCAAATCCTGAAACCATTATAAGTTGTTTAAATTGTTGTGGAGCTTGAGGTAAGGCATAAAATTTTCCAGGGTTCAGTCTGCTTGGAACAAGAAAGTCTCTTGCACCCTCCGGGCTCGAAGAAGTAAGTATTGGTGTTTGAAATTCCAAAAATCCAATTGCATTCATTTCACTTCTTATAAATGAAATAACTTTTGACCTTAGAATTATATTTTCATGAATTTTTTTTCTTCGTAAATCTAAATACCTATATTTTAATCTAATCTCTTCTGCGTATTCTTGATCGGTAAAAACAGGCATTGGTAATTCTTTGCAAGTTCCTAAAACTGTAAAATTTTCAATTGAAATCTCGATTTCTCCTGTTTCAATATCTTTATTGATAGTTTCTTTAGATCTATTAACAACCCTACCTTCAACTTTTATCACTGTTTCAAGTTGTATTTTTTCTAACTCTTTAAAGTTTTTATTTTCTTGATCTATTATACATTGAGTAATTCCATAATTATCTCTGAGATCTATAAATAATAAATTTCCATGATCACGTTTTTTGTTAATCCAGCCTGAAATAACTATACTTTTACCAACATTATTTTTTCTAAGCTCATTACAGGTATGACTTCTATATTTATTCAATTATTCCCCCAGAACTTCTTTAATAATTTTAAAATCAATTGATCTTTTTTTTTTTAAACTTACTTCGTCGATCTTATATATGAAATCAATTATTTTTCCATATGATCTATCAATTCTTTTAATAATGTAGTGAATTAACTTTTTATCTAACGATATTTGGCGATCAGATAAGTTTTTTAAAATTAAGGCAAATATCAGTTCATCGTCAGGTTTTTCTATATTTTGTAAAAGAAAATTTTTTGATCTTGATTTTAAATCAATTAAATTAAAATCAACATCTACTATCGGTTGATTAGAGGTTACAATTAAATATTTGTTGTCTTGTTCAATAATATTACAAAGCGTAAAAAATAGATCTTCTTCGATTTCTTTATTTAAATTTTCTAAAACTATGTTTTGATGAAGTTTAATATCACCTAAATGATCATTATTAAGTAGGCTTGCCTCTAATTTTATTCCATTAAACTTTTTTAAGAAAATATTGATTAAATGTGATTTACCAGAAAATTTTTCTCCACTGATATTAAGAAAGTTTTTTTCCCATTTTGGCCATTTAATCAATAAATCAAATATATGTCTGTTACTTTTTGAAACATAAAAATCATCATCTGTAAAATTTTGACCATAATCAAATTTGATTATTTCTTGATTAAGATCTTTCATTTTAAGACCCATGTTTTATTTTGAGTATTAAAATTAAAATTTTGTTTTTCCATTGATTTTAAAAAAATATCTGGTGTACCATTATATATAATTTGATAATATATAAAATCTCTATCAAATTTTGATATAAAGTAATCATAAATTAAATTAACTTCATCTAAAGTATTTTCTAAACGAGATACTTTTAAATTATCTCCGCTATTAACTTTAATGTAGATTGGTAATTTAATAGAAGTATTAATTTGATTTAAATTTTTCCAATAATCCTCATACATTATCTTTAAACTTTTAATAATAGTGCTCAATTGATCTGTATTATTTATATCAATATTTGAAAATGATTCGTTGATTAAAAAAACTTTATCGTTAACAGTAATCCTAGATAATATTCTTGTAGTTTTTTGATTAATAAAGATTAATGCAACAATAGAATCATCTAAATAATATTTACTTGTTATTTCTTTAAAATCATATTGTTCGATGAGATCATATTGCTTTTTTATCAAGTTTAGATCTTCAAGATCTTCTGTTGGTAAGATATATTCTATTAGATAAAAGCTTTTACTATCATTGTTCCATTCATCATAAAATTTATTATTTGAAAATACTAATAAATTTTCTTTATTCTCTTCAATTATAATTGGAATAAATAAAAAATTTTTTTTAATAGGTATAGAAGGAAAAATGTTTTTTTTTTCTAAAAAATTAAGAATCTTTTTTTTATTGAAGGAGACTCCTAAATTAACATAATAAATTTCATCTATAAATTTTTCTTCTTTAATAGAAAAGGACTCAATCATACCTCTAATTTGATTCAATTTTATCTTTTTTATAATTTTATGATCAGAAGAAACTGTAATTAATGAGATGAGCTCCGAGAAAGCTTTAATAAAACCTTCATCAATTACCTTGTTTTTATCAAAATTTATCTCAAAAGGCTTTGATACTTCTATATTCTTAATATTAAAAGATTTTGCGTAAACTTTATCTGTGGAAAAAAAAAATAAAATTAAAGATAGAAATAAAAAAAAAATATATAAGTTTTTTGAATGTTTTTTTATAAATCTATTTATCATATCTTATAATAATGAATAAAAGTGTATTTACATATAAAAAAAGTGGTGTCGATATAAATGCTGCTGAAAAGTTTGTTAAGTTCATTGCTGCTATCTCATCAAGAAAAAAAGGCAAAAAAAAGTTTAATAATATTGGAGGTTTTGGATCCATATCTAATATACCTAATAATATTAAAGATCCAAAAATAGTTGCATGTACAGATGGTGTTGGTACTAAAATTGAGATAGCAAATACTATTAATAAATTTGATACTATTGGGATCGATTTGGTTGCTATGAGTGTTAATGATTTAATTGTTCAAGGTGCAAGACCTCTTTTATTTTTAGACTATATATCAATTAATAAAATAAATTTACCAAAGCTAAAATCAATTATTAGGGGTGTTGTAAAGGGATGTAAAATTTCTGAATGTAGTCTAGTTGGAGGAGAAACTGCAGAAATGCCTGGAACATACGAAAAAGGGAAATTTGACATTGCTGGTTTTGCTGTAGGTGTCGTTGATAAGAAAAAAATTTTGAATAAAAAAAAAATCAAAAATAATGACCTTATTTTAGCTATTCCATCCAGTGGTCTTCATTCAAATGGATATTCTCTAGTAAGAAATATTATGAGTAAAAGAAAAATAAATATCAAAAAAAATATTTTTTTAAAGAATGAATTAATTAAACCTACCAAAATTTATGTTAAAGAAGTATTAAACCTAATAGATAAAAAACTTTTAAATGGTTGTGCAAATATTACAGGAGGTGGGTTACCTGATAATATTAAAAGAATAATTCCTGAAAGATATTGTGCTGAAATAGATTTGAATAAAATTAAACCATTAAAAATATTCAAATGGTTAAAAAAAAATAATATTGAAGAAAATGAAATGTTGAAAACATTTAACTGTGGAGTTGGATTTTGTTTAGTAATAAATCCAAAAAATTTAGATAAGATAAATAAGTATTTTTCTAAAAATTATAAACCTTATGTGATAGGAAAAATAGTTAAAAGATCTAATAAAGTAAAATTAAATGGTAAAATTAATTGGTTCTAATAAAATAAAAACAGCAGTTTTTATTTCAGGAACAGGCAGTAATCTAAAAAATCTAATTCAATTTTCATTTTTAAAGAAATCACCTATCAAAATAAGTTTAATTGTTTCAAGCAATAAAAAAGCAAAAGGTCTCAATTTTGCAGATAAATGTAGAATTAATAAAAAAATTTATGATTTTAATAATATAAAAAAATCAGAAAGTTTAACCCTTAAACAATTAAAGATAAATAATATTAGTTTAATCTGTCTAGCAGGTTTTATGAAAATTTTATCACCCAATTTTATTAAAAAGTTTAAAGGTATCATTTTGAATATTCATCCATCTTTATTACCAAAATATAAAGGACTTAATACTCATGAACGAGTGCTACAAAATAAAGAAAAATACTCTGGATGCACAGTTCATTACGTTAATTCTAGATTAGACTCAGGAAAGATAATTTTACAAGCAAAAGTGAAAATATCAAAAAAAGATACATCTTCATCTTTAAAAAAAAAGATCTTAAAACAGGAGCATCTTTTATACCGTAAAGCTATAAAGAAGGTGTTTTTTAGTCTTTAAAGAAAAAATTAATTTCAATTTTGGCGTTTTCAATACTATCTGAACCGTGTACTGAGTTTTTATCAATAGAAATACCATATTTTTTTCTAATAGTACCAACTTCAGCATCCTTTGGGTTGGTAGCTCCCATTAATTCTCTATTTCCAATTACAGCATTTTCTTTTTCAAGCACCATTACAACGATAGGTCCTGAAGAAAGATAAGCACATAAATCATTATAAAATGGTTTGGTTTCATGGACTTTGTAAAAACTTTCAGCTTCAGTTTTCTCAATTTGAATTTTTTTTTCTTTAACTACCTGAAAACCTTTATCTTTAAACATTTGTTTAATTTCGTTTTCTAAGTTTCTTTCTACTGCATCAGGTTTTATAATTGATAAAGTTTGCTCTATATTACTCATAATTATCTTCTATTAGTTGATTTAATAACCTCACACCATAACCTGTGGCTCCTCCTGAATTTAATGCTCCTCCATATTTTGAGAAGGCCATTCCTGCAATATCTAAATGAGCCCAAGGTGTTTTATTTAAAATAAATCTTTGTAAAAATTGTGCTGCTGTAGTAGATCCGGCTCCTCCTACATAATTTATATTTTGCATATCAGCATTTTTAGAGTCAATTAATTTATCAAAGTTTTTATGTAAGGGCATTCTCCATAATTTTTCCTCAACTTTTTCTCCTGCTTCAAGTAATTGATTAGACAGTTTATCGTTGTTAGAAAAAAGTCCAGCATACTCTGATCCAAGAGAAACAATTATAGCTCCTGTTAAAGTTGCTAAATCTACCATAAACTTAGGTTTAAATTTTTTTTCAGTAAAAGTTAGTGCATCAGCTAAAACTAATCTACCTTCGGCATCTGTATTTAAAACTTCGATAGTTTTACCGCTATAAGATTTAACTATATCCCCAGGTCTTTGTGCATTTCCACTAACCATATTCTCAACTAAACCTACAACTCCAACTGCATTAACTTTAGCTTTTCTTAAAGCTAAATTTTTCATTAAACCAACTACAGTTGCAGAACCAGCCATATCGTAAGTCATGTCTTCCATAAATTTTGCTGGTTTAAGAGAATAACCGCCTGTATCAAAACATACTCCTTTTCCAACAAAGGCTAAAGGTTTAGAATTATTTTTTGCCCCTTTCCATTCAACAGTTACAAGATATGATCCTCTAATACTTCCTTGCCCAACGCCAAGTAAAGCGTTCATTCCAAGCTTTTTTAATTTTTTGTCATCATATATGTTTACTTTTAATCCGTTTTTTTTTAGAGATTTTAATCTTTTGGCATATTCATCAGGATGTAAAACATTTCCTGGTTCAGAAACTAAGTCTCTTGTATAAAAAGTTCCTTCCTCTAAAGCTTTAAATTTTAGTTGATCTTTCACAGGCACTTTATTTTTATTTCCTGTAACATTAATAGAGATGTGGTTTCTTTTCTTCTTTGTTTTGTAAACATTAAATTCATAAGATTTCAATTTTAGTCCATGTAAAAAGTGCCCTACAAAGTTATTAATTTTACTATTTATAGTATCAGAGATTATCACATAGTCATTCTTCTTGTCATAATCTATATAACTATGAAGTTTTGCTCCTAAACTTTCAACATCAGAGGATTTTAAATTTTTTTTTATTGAAATTAAAAATATAGTTTTTTTTGAGTTAATTTCAAAAGACAGTAAATTTTTTTTTAAATCACTAGTTTTTAATAAATCAAATAAGTATGAAAATTCATTTTTTGAAATAAATTTCTTAATATCCATAATATTAAAGTTCTCATTAACAAATAAGATAGGATTACCAGAGGGGTTCTTTAGGCCTTTATTTTTGTAATTAATTTGAATAGACATAAATTTTAAATACACTCTATACGTGTTCGATGCTATATATGTACAAAATTAAAATATTTCAATGAAAAAAATATTATTTAGGAAATTATTATCAGATTGTACTATTTTTTTTCTAATAAGCCTTTTTTCAACTAGTATTATTATTTGGGTTTTTCAGGCAGTAAATTTTCTGGATATAATTGTAGAGGATGGCAGGAACTATTTAGTCTATTTGAATTTCTCATTATTGAATTTCCCAAAAATTGTGACAAAATTAATACCTTTTACATTATTTTTTAGTTTTGTTTATATAATCACAAAATATGAGACAAAAAATGAACTAATAATTTTTTGGAATTTTGGAGTTAATAAATTAGAATTTATTAACTTTTTTTTAAAGCTTTCAATTTTAATAACTATAATTCAAATTTTTCTTACATCTTCAGTAGTTCCAAAAACTCAAGATTTAGCCAGATCATTTTTAAGAACATCATCAATCAACTTTTTAGAGAACTTTGTAAAACCAAAAATTTTTAATGATGCTATTAAAGGTTTGACTATTTATAGTAATTCAAAAGATAAAGATGGTAATTTAAAAGAAATATATCTCAAAAAGGGATCAAATGATTTTCAAATAACTTATGCAAAAAAAGGTAACTTTAAAGAAGTTGGTAATAATCAAATTTTAGAATTATATTCAGGTGAAACTATAAGTGTTATTGATAATAAAATTACAAGTTTTAAATTTTCTAAATCAGATTTTAATTTAAGCAACTTAGAAGACAACACTACAACTTACAAAAAAACTCAAGAGGTGGCTACATTAGATCTAATTAAATGTTATCATAATTTAATGAATTTTAATATCTTTCAAATAGATAAAAATTTTCAAGTAGAAAATTGTAGAGAGGAAAATATAAATAATATTTTAAAAGAATTATATAAAAGAATTATTATACCACTTTACATCCCCGTTTTGATTCTCATTTCTTTATTACTTATTATTAAATCTAAAGAAAATACAAATTATACTAAATATCGCTTTTTGATATTTCTTATTGGGTTGAGTGCAATAATTATCTCAGAAATGACCATAAGACTAATTAATGAAGATTTTTTTAAAAATCTGAAGATTATTATAATTCCTATTTTTTCTTTAATAACTCTTTATTTACTATTCTTAATAAAATTTAAGTTTATAAAACATTCAAAATGAAAACATATATTCAATTCATTTTAAAAATTTATATGACTGCCTTAATCAATATTTTTTTGATTTTTTTTAGTTTAATATTCATTCTCAATTTATTAACAGAACTAGAATTTTTTAAAGAAATTCAAGTAAGTTCTTTTTACCCACTTTATTTGTCATTAATAAATACTCCAATGTTTGTATTTGAAATGTTTCCATTTATATTTTTGATTTCTACACAAGTTTTTTTTAATAATTTATTTAGCAATAATGAAATGAATATATTAAAGTATTCAGGATTAAAGAACTCAAAAATTTTTTCAATTTTAAGTATAGCAACTTTTTTATTAGGAATATTTCTTATATTTATTTTTTATAATTTTTCGTCTAACTTAAAATATTTATATTTAGGATTAAAATCTAATTATACTACAGATAATAAATATCTAGCAGTAATCACAAATAACGGTCTTTGGATAAAAGATATTAATGAAAACAAAACACTTATGATTAATGCTGCTAAAGTAAATAAAAATGAACTTCAGAATGCTTATATTTCAGAATTTAATAATAATTATGAAATTATAAGGAACATCAAAAGTAAAAAAATAGATATTACCCAAAAAGAATGGGTTATCGAAAATGCTGAAATATATATAGAAAATAATAAGATTAATCAGGAAAAACTATATCTAAAAACAAACTATAACTACGAAATAATTCAGAATTTATTTTCTAATATGTCTTCCTTGTCAATTTTTGAACTCTTTGAAATGAGAAGTAGCTATAAAAGACTTAATTATTCATTGACCGAGGTTGATCTTCAAATTATTAAATTAATTTCTTATCCTGTTTTTTTTGTATTGATGGTTATATTTTCAGGAATAATCATGATGAATACTAAAAACTTTAAAAGTAAAAACTTAAAAATTATAATAGGACTTTTTTTTTCGGTTATAATTTATTATATAAATAATTTTTTTTATATTCTTGGAAACACTGAAAAGATTAGTATATTGACTGCAGTAACTATACCATTATTATTTTTTACTTTAATCAATTTAATTTTTTTAAGAAATTTAAATGTTAAATAAATTATTAATTACCTTAGTTTTAATTCTAAATAATTTTATTCTATATTATGCTTACGCTGATGATCAGATAAACTTTGATGTATCACAAATAGAAGTAATTGAGGGAGGAAATAAAATAATTGGAAAGAAAAGAGGTACAATAAAGACTAATGATGGAGTTATAATAAATGCTGATGAATTTGAATACGATAAGATTAAGAATGTCTTAAAAGCAAAAGGTAATATAACTGTCAATGATGAAGCTAATGATTATATAGTCAATTCGGAAAATATTTTATATTTAAAAAATCAAGAAAAAATTCAAATAAAAGGTAAATCAAGTTCTTTAATATTTTCAAATTATAATTTTAAATCTGAAGATTTAATTATTTTGAGAGATGAATTAGTTTTAGAATCTAATAAACCGACAACAATTATAGATAAAAAAAATCAAACACTTTATGAAATAGATAAATTTAGTTACTCTATTAAAGAAGAGATTTTAAAAGGAGATAAGATATTTATAAATACTAAGTTCAATCAACCCTTTAGTGATAAATTTTTCTTTAAAAGTGCAATTTTTAATTTAAAGGATCAAAGTTATATTGCCAAAGACATTGATATTAATTTAAAAAAAGACATTTTTGGCAATAAAAAAAATGATCCAAGATTTAAAGGTATTTCATCCTCTAGTAAAAATGGTGTAACAATAATTGATAAAGGAATCTTCACTAGTTGTAAAAAAAATGATAAATGTCCCCCTTGGTCAGTTCAAGCAAATAAAATCACATATGATAAAAATAAAAAACAAATTTTATACGATAATGCACTTATAAAAGTTTATGATATTCCTATAATATATTTTCCAAAATTTTTTCACCCTGGTCCTTCAGTTAAAAGACAATCAGGTCTTTTAGTGCCTCATGTAAATAATTCAAATATTCTAGGTTCTTCATTGCAGCTTCCTTATTTCCATGTCCTATCAGATAATAAAGATTTTACTTTTAAGCCTACATTTTTTGATAAAGATATTTTCATGATACAGAATGAATATAGACAACAAAATAAAAAATCTTTTTTTATTTCAGACTTTAATATTACTGATGGGTATAAGTCAAAAAGTGCTCAAAAAGAAAATACTTTAATACATTTTTTTTCTAAATATGAATCTGACCTGGATTTTGAGAATTTTATAGAGAGTTCTTTAAATATTTCCTATCAAAAAGTAAATAATGATACATATCTAAAAATTTTTGATACTAATATTGTGGATACTGAACTTAAACCAGAAAATTTTGATACCTTAACATCTGATATAGAGTTAGATTTAGAGCACGAAAAATTTAATTTCACAACTGGTTTTACGGCCTACGAAGATTTATCTAAACCAAATAGTGATCGTTACCAATTCATATTACCTTATTATAATTTTTCAAAAAATTTCTTTGATAATAATAACTTTGGTTCTTTTGACTTTGTTTCTCTAGGAGATAATATTTTAAAAGACACTAATAATTTGAGATCTAGAATGATTAATAATCTTAATATACAAAGTTTTAATTTTATTTCAGATAAAGGATTTAAGAATAATTTTAATTATTATTTGAAAAACACAATAACTGCTGGAAAAAACAATGTAGAATATGACTCTAGTCCAGAGATTAAATTTTCAAATATAATTGAAATGCAATCAAGTTTTCCACTAATAAAGGTGGGCGAAAACTATTCAAACTACATAAATCCAAAACTGTCTTTAAGAATAAATCCCTCTAGCATGAAATTTTATGGAGATGAAAAAAGAAAAATCAATAGTGATAATATTTTTAACATTAATCGACTTGGTTTAATAGATACTCTGGAAACTGGTCAAAATCTTACTTTGGGAATAAATTATAAAAAAGAAAAACTAAATAATATTAATAAATTTTTTGAGGCAAAGCTTGGTACTGTTTTAAGAAGTAAAATAAATAAAGATATACCTTCAAGCAGTACAATAAATAAAAAAAAATCTAATTATTTTGGAAAAATTAAAAATAATTTTAATGATAATATATCTTTAGATTATGAATTTTCAGTTGATCATAATCTTAATCATTTTGAATATAATTCTTTTGGAACAACTATTTCAAAAAACAAATTTGTTACTACTTTTGATTTTATTGAAGAAAATGGTGCTATCGGAAATAAAAATATTTTAGAAAATACTACATCTTTTAATTTTGACGATCAAAACTTTGTAACTTTTAGAACTAGAAAAAATAGAGAAATAGATCTAACTGAATACTATGACTTAATATATGAATATAAAAACGATTGTCTTGTTGCAGGATTAAAATATAAAAAGACCTATTATAGTGATAGAGATTTAGAACCGTCAGAAGATTTTATGTTAAGTATAACGTTAATACCAATTACGTCTGTAGAACAAAAAATCTCAGATTAATTTTATGAATAGTAATATATTTTTAAAATATTTATTTATATCCTTCCTGCTAATATTTTTTAATTTATGTAAATTGCAAGCCTTAGAGAATAAAATTTTATTTAAAATAGATAATGAAATAATAACTACAGTAGATATTTACCACGAGGTTAAATTTTTAAAGATTTTTAATCCTCAAATTAATGATTTAAGTAATGAAGAGCAATTAGATATCTCAAAAAACTCTATCATAAGAGACAAAATTAAGAAAACTGAAATCCTTAACTTCGTAGAAGAGATCGAAGTAGAAGAGAAATATTTAATGAATTTGCTTAAAACTAAATATTCTCAAATTAATGTTGATACTATGAAAAATTTTGAAAATTATTTATTAGAAAATGGTTTAAATTTTGACCTGATAAAAGAAAAATTTTCTATAGAATTAATTTGGAACGATCTAGTATTCCAAAAGTATAATTCTAAAATATCAATAGATAAAGAAAAAATTAAATCAGAAGTTTTGAAAAAACCAAAAAAAGACTTGAGAGAATTATCAATTTCAGAGATTATTTTTAGTGTTTCAAAAAAATCAGAATTTGAAAAAAAATATGAAAAAATTCTTAAAGATATTGAAATAACTGGTTTTAAAAATGCTGCTTTAATACATAGTGTTTCGGATTCTGCTTCTGTTGGTGGATATATTGGATGGATAAAAGAAGATAATTTAAATGAAAATATAAAGAATAAAGTTTCAAATTTAAAAATAGGAG
Source organism: uncultured Pelagibacteraceae bacterium (assembly GCA_902515605.1). Taxonomy (GTDB): domain Bacteria; phylum Pseudomonadota; class Alphaproteobacteria; order Pelagibacterales; family Pelagibacteraceae; genus Pelagibacter. The sequence goes on along the minus strand of CABXVQ010000002.1, from coordinate 41,220 downwards.
AATTCTCAAAACCAATATTGACCTCATCGGGTTTTCTTATAATAAAAGTTGAAGATGAAAAGAAATATAAAATTGATTTCGATCTTGATAGAGAAATTAAAAATTTGATTAAATTTAAGACCAATGAACAACTTAATCAATTTTCTAGACTTTATTTTAATAAAGTAAAAAAAGATATAATATTTAATGAATTATAAACCGATAATTATAGTAGCTGGAGAACCGAACAGCATTTTTTTTGAAATATTTTTTAAAGCTCTTAAGACTGAAAAATTCAAAAGTCCAATTATTTTAATTGCTTCAATAGATATTTTAAAACTTCAAATGAAGAAGCTAAGATTTAAAAAAAAAATTAGATTATTAACTTTATCTGAACTTAAAAAATCAAAATTTAATAATAGTTCAATTAATTTAATAAGTATAAAATATATACAAAATAAACCTTTTAAAAAACTATCCCCTAAATCAAATACTTATATCAATAAATCTTTTGATTTAGCTTTGAAGATTATTAATAAAAAAATTACCAATAAATTTATTAATGGACCTGTTTCAAAAAAATTTTTTTTAAAAAACAAATTTTTAGGAATTACTGAATATTTAGCACATAAAACTAAGACTAAAAAATATGCTATGTTGATTTATAATAAAAATTTATCAGTAAGTCCGATAACCACACACTTACCATTAAAGTATGTATCAAAAAGTATAAAAAAAAATTTAATTTTAGAAAGAGTAAAATTAATCAATAGTTTTTTTAATGAAAATCTTAAAAAAAAACCCCGTATTGCTATTACTGGGCTTAATCCTCACTGTGAAAGTATTGATAAGTTTAATGAAGATCAAAAAATTCTTAAACCTGCAGTTAAAATTTTATCAAAATTAAAATATAAAGTATCAGGTCCATTTGCGGCAGATACTATTTTTTTAAAAAAAAATAGAGAAAAATTTGATGTAATAATTGGTATGTATCATGATCAAGTATTAACACCTTTAAAGACTTTATATGAATATGATGCTATCAATATAACCTTAGGACTTCCTTTCATCAGAGTTTCACCAGATCATGGTCCAAATGAAAGGATGCTTGGTAAAAACTTGTCAAATCCATTAAGTCTTATAAGAGCAATAAAGTTTTTAGACTCTCAAAAGTGATTAAAGCAAAAAAAAGTTTAGGTCAAAATTTTTTAATAGATCAAAATATAATTAACAAAATTTTAGATGTAACAAATATTAAGGATAAATCTATACTAGAGGTTGGACCAGGAACAGGAAATCTTACCTCACATATAATTAAACATAACCCAAAAAAAATTTTTGTAATAGAGAAAGATGAAAACTTAGCTAAAGAATTATCTAATAACTTTAAAAATGAAATTAAAGTTATTAATGATGATATCTTAATGATAAATGAAAAAAAAATTGATAATGATGAGTTAATAGTATTTGGAAATCTTCCTTATAATATTTCAACTGAAATATTGTGCAAATGGATATTAAACTTAGACAAAAGTAGTTTCTGGTTCAGCTGCTTAGTTTTAATGTTTCAAAAAGAAGTTGCAGATAGAATTATCTCTAATTTTAATACTTCTAATTATGGAAGATTATCTGTTTTATCAAATTGGAAATTAGATGTAAAAAAAATTTGTGATGTCAGACCAAATAGTTTTTCACCAAGACCCAAAGTTGATAGTTCTCTATTGCTTTTTAAACCAAAAAAAAATTTTTATGAAATTGAAAATCCCAAAAACTTAGAAAAAATAACTAGAGTATTTTTTAGTCAGCGTAGAAAAATGTTAAAAAAACCATTTAATCAACTATTTAATGGAAATGCAGAAATAGTTAATAAATTAAAAATTAATTTAAATTTAAGACCACAAAACCTAAATTTTGAGACTTATTATAAATTAACGCAGGAGTATGAAAACCTAACCTGTTAATTTTTCAACATGTTTTCGAATGAATTCTTTATCATAGTCTTTTGATCCATTATTAATTTCTGCATCAATAAGACCTTTAATTTTTAAAAAGCAATTATCTAGATCATCATTGATAACTACATAATCGTAATTAATCCAATGTAATACATCTCTACCAAATTGTTTCATTCTTTCTTCAGCTATTAATTTATCTTTCATATCTCTGCTGGATAATCTTTTAAATAATACATCTTTGCTAGGTGGTAATATAAAAAATGTTATTAATTTATAATCTAATTTTTTGTTTTTAATTTGATCTGCACCTTGCCAATCAATATCAAATAAAACATTTTTTCCTTTACTTAAATGATTAATTACAGGTGTCCTAGTTGTTCCGTAAAAATTATCAAAAACTTTAGCATACTCTAAAAATTCCTGATTTTTTATAAGTCTCTCAAATTCAGCTTCTTCTACAAAGTAATAATCTTTATTTGTAACTTCTTTTGCTCTTGGTTTGCGAGTTGTGTGAGAGATAGAGATTTCAAAATTTTCTATGCCAGATAACAAATTTACTAGAGTGGTTTTTCCTGCTCCTGAGGGAGAGGACAAGATAATCATTATCCCGTCATTCTCTATCGGCATCAAAAAACTTAGTTTGCTTTACCTTCAATAAATTTGACAGCATCACCCACTGTTAAAATCTTTTCAGCTTCACTATCTGAAATTTCTGAACCAAACTCCTCTTCGAAAGCCATTACTAATTCTACAGTATCTAAACTATCAGCTCCTAAATCATCTATAAAACTAGACTCTTCAGTTACTTTCGCTTCGTCAATACCTAAATGATCTGCTACTATTTTTTTTACTTTGCTTGAAACATCTTCTGACATATCGATCCTTTTGTTTTAAATTCTTAATAGTTCAAAAACTTATTTTGTCAAGCCATATACATGCCTCCATTAACATGTATTGTTTCTCCATTGATGTAATTTGATTGATCTGAGGCTAAAAAAAGAACTGCATTAGCAACATCTTCTGGTTCCCCTAACCGAGAAGAAGGTATTTTTGATATTATAGCTTCTTTAAATTTTTCTTCTATTTTATCTGTCATCTCTGTTTTTATAAAACCTGGTGAAATACAATTAATATTTATATTCTTTTTCGCATATTCTAGCGCTAAGCTTTTAGACATTGCAACAATGCCTGCTTTGGAAGCAGTATAATTTGCTTGTCCCAAATTTCCTGTATGACCTACAACTGAAGTTATATTTATAATTTTTCCATATTTATTTTTGAGCATTTTTTTTACTGCAAATTTACTTAACAAGAAAGTTGAAGTTAAATTAATATCTATTACTTTTTTCCATTCATCAATATTCATTCTAATAGCTAAATTATCTTGAGTTATACCAGCATTGTTTATTAAACAATCTAGCCCTCCCCCAAGTTGTTTTGTTGCATTTTCAATAAACTCTTCAATTTCATCACCTTTTGAAATATCAAATTTCAAAATATCAGTATTTTTAAATTTAGATTTTAGTTCCTCAAGTTTTTCAAGTCTTGTACCGGTGGCTAATATTTTAGCACCAGCATCACTTAAACTTTTTACTATGGAATTACCAATTCCTCCTGTGGCACCTGTAATAATTATTTTTTTATTCTCTAAATTCATCATATTTTGAGTTCTTTTATATCACTCTCGTTATTTATTGTATTTATTTTTACATTCTTATCTATTCTTTTGACTAAACCTGAAAGGACTTTTCCAGGACCTATTTCAATAAACTGATTAACACCTTTTTTAATCATATTTAAAACACTTTCTCTCCACCTAACTCTATTTTCAATTTGATCTATTAATAATCTTTTTAAATCATCTTTACTATTTATTTCATTTGCTGTTACATTTGAGATTAATATATTTTTCGAATCCTGGAAATTGGTATTTTCAATCTCTTTTTTCATAACTTCTGTTGCTTTATTCATAAGATAACAATGAAAAGGGGCACTAACAGGTAATTTAATATTTTTAATATTCTTTGATTTAAGGATCTCACCTAATTTTAATAGTTCAGTATTTTTTCCACTTAAAACTATCTGCCCTTCTGAGTTATCATTAGCAATTTGGACTATAAAATTATTTTTATTTTCTATAATAATTTGCTCTAAAATTTCAATTGTAGAACCTAATACAGCTAACATTCCACCTTCTCCGTTTGGAACTGCATTTTGCATAGCCTCTCCTCGTACTTTTAAAAGTTTAATAGTCTCAGAAAAGTTTAAATAATTTGCAGCCGATAGAGCTGAATACTCTCCTAATGAATGACCAGCAAAAAATTTTGCATCATTTAAGTTTATATTAAACTCTTTTTTTACAACTTGAAATATGGAGTAACTAATTAAAAATATTGCAGGTTGAGTATTAACTGTAAGATCAAGTTCTTTTTTAGGTCCATCCATAATTATTTTAGATAATGAAATACCCAAAGCATCATCTGCTTCTAAAAATAATTCTTTAACAATATTATATTTATCGAAAAAATCTTTTCCCATGCCAATTACTTGTGATCCTTGTCCTGGAAAAATTACTGAAAACATCTTAAAAAAACCTGTTTTTTACTATTTTTGCTATTGTAATTAAAGATTTATAATAGTATATCCTCATTTTTTATTAAATAACTTAAATGAATTTATACGAGCACACAATTATAGCAAGGCAAGACACCTCTCCTAGCGAGATCAAGCAATTAACTGAAAAATATTCTAAAATTGTTGAAAAAAATGATGGAGAAGTTGTTAAAACTGAAAACTGGGGTCTTATAAATTTATCCTATCTTATTAAAAAGAATAAAAAAGGAAGTTATATTCATTTCAAAATAAAAGGGAATGGTACTGTTATTAATGAATTAGAAAAAAATGAGTCTTTAGACAAAAAGCTTCTAAGATATTTAACTGTTAAAGTAAAAAATTTTGACTTAGAGACAAATTATTTCTCCAAAAAAGATGAAAGTGAAAAAAAAGAAAGTATTAAAAATTAAAAATGCCAAAAAGACAAAGTGGAAATAAAAAAGGTAAACAAAGTAATTTTGCTAAATTAAGTATATTCCAACCCAATAAATATAAATTTAAAAAAAATTGTCCTTTATCAATTAAAGGGGCACCTAAAGTTGATTATAAAAATATAAAACTATTAAAAAGATATGTTTCTGAAAATGGTAAAATTTTACCATCAAGAGTTACAAATGTTAGCCAAAAAAAACAAAGAGAATTATCTCTATCAATTAAAAGAGCTAGAAATCTAGCTTTGATATAATATGAAAGTTATATTATTAGAAAACTTAAAAAGAATTGGATCAATTGGTGAAATAATTGATGTAAAAAGAGGTTATGCAAGAAACTTTCTTATTGCAAATAAAAAAGCCTTATATGCTTCTAAAGAAAATATTAGTCAAGTAGAAAAAATTAAGACTCAACTTTCTAAAAAAGATAATGAAAAGAAATTAGAAGCTAAGAAAATAGCTGAAAAAATTAACAATAAAGAATTTACAGTTAAAAAATTAAGTACGGAAAATAAGGAATTATATGGTTCAGTAAAACCAACTGAGATTTCAAAATTGATAAAAGAAAAAGAGCATCTAGTTATTAAACCATCAATGATACAGCCAGTAAAAGAAATTAAATCTTTAGGTAAATTTAAAGTGAAGATTTCTTTACACTCAGAAATTGACGCAGAAATACTAATTGTAGTTGAGTCAGCAGAAACTATTCAATAATTATACAATCTTTTCCCCAATCAATTTTTTAAATTTATTTATTCTTTAAATATTATATCTATTGATTAATGGAAAATAATCTATCAATTGTAAAAGATAAATTTAAAGAACTTCCAAATAATATAGAAGCTGAACAATCTGTAATTGGTTCAATACTAGTTACAAATGAAATTTTTGATGAGATAAATACTATTATTTCTAGCAACAATTTTTATGATCCAATGCATCAAAAAATTTTTGGCGCAATAGAAAACTTAATCTATAAAGGTATGTTAGCTAACCCGATTACTTTAAAAAATCACTTTGAAGATGAAAAAGATGAATTAAATGTTCCAGAATATTTAGTAAAAATTACTAAATTTTCTACTTCAACTAGACAGGCTACTGAATACTCTAAAATAATTTATGATATGTTTGTTAGAAGAGAATTAATCAAAATTTCAGAACAAACAATTGATACAGCTAAATTAAATGATTTAAATACCAATGGTCAAAATATTATAGAAAACTCTGAAAAATTATTATTTGATTTAGCAGAAAAGGGTTCTTTCAATTCTTCCTTAATAAAATTTGATGAAGCTATGAGACAGACAATTGAAATGGCCTCTGCAGCATATAAAAATGAGGAAGGTATTGTTGGAGTTCCAACAGGACTGAGAGATTTAGATGATAGACTAGGTGGTCTTCATCAATCAGATTTAATTATTATTGCTGGAAGACCATCGATGGGTAAAACTGCTTTAGCAACAAATATAGCATTTAATGCTGCACAAAAATTACAAGATAGTGGAAAGACATCTTCAATTGCCTTTTTTTCACTAGAAATGTCATCAGAACAATTATCAACTAGAATATTAGCTGAACAATCAAGAATTAAATCTAATGATATTAGGCGTGGAAGAATTTCAGATGAACAATTTGATAAGTTTATAGAAACATCAAAAAATATTGCAGAACTACCTTTGTATATTGATGAAACTCCAGCAATGAATATTGCAGCCATGAGCAATAGAGCTAGAAGAATAAAAAGATTAAAAGGTCTTGATATGATTGTAGTAGACTACATACAATTGATGAGAGGTTCGTTTAATAATAAAGATGGTAGAGTTCAAGAAATATCAGAAATAACCCAGGGATTAAAAGCTATTGCTAAAGAATTATCAATACCAGTTGTTGCTCTTTCACAATTATCAAGGGCTGTTGAACAACGAGATGATAAGAAGCCTCAATTATCTGATTTAAGAGAATCTGGTTCAATTGAACAGGATGCAGATGTTGTTATGTTTGTTTATAGAGAGGCTTATTATTTAGAGAGAAAAGAACCTAGACCAGCAACTGTGGAACATGCTGAATGGCAAGCAAAAATGAATGAAGTATCTAATTTAGCAGAAATTATAATTGGTAAACAAAGACATGGTCCTACTGGAAACGTAATGCTGGAGTTTGAGGCAATGTTTACTAAATTTAAAGATACTCAAAATAGTTAAATTCCAATATAAAAGGGGTAAATGATAGCCCAATTTTATCAAAATATAATACTCAAAAATCCCAAATCTATTTTCATAATTTTATTAATAACATTAATTTCCTTTGGTTATTATTCTAAAGATTTTAGATTAGATGCTTCTTCTGAAACTTTATTAATTGAGGATGATCCTGATCTTAAATATCTTCAAGAAATATCTGAAAGATATGGTTCAAAAGAATTTTTAATTTTAACCTATACACCAAATGAAGGAATGGTTTCAGATGTATCAATTAATAATCTTTTAAGTCTTAAATATAAAATTCAAAGTTTAGATTGGGTTCACAATGTAGTTACATTGCTAGATATTCCTTTGCTGAATAGTTCAGATACGCCTCTCCAAGAAAGACTTGAAAGTTTCAAGACTCTCAAAGATGAGGGAATTGATAAAAATAGAGGCTTTAATGAAATAGTTAATAGTCCAGTTTTTAGAAATTTTGTAATAAGTGAAGACGGAAAAACGAGTGGAATTATTGTATACATAAAAAAAAATGAAGAGTTAAAAGATGTTCAAAAAAAAACAAAAGAAGAAATTGAAAAATATAAAGATCAACTAAAAAAACAAAATCATAAAAATATACTTGAAATTAGAGATGTTATTAAAAGTTATGAGGATATTGGTAAAATACACTTAGGTGGTATACCCATGATTGCTGATGATATGATGTCATTTATTAAAAGTGACATAATAGTATTTGGTCTAGGAGTTTTAATATTTATTATTGCAACTTTGTGGTTTGTTTTTAGAAGAATAATTTGGATTATAGTCCCAATTAGCAGTTGTTTTTTTTCTGTAACAGTCATGATGGGAATACTGGGTATACTCGGATGGAAAGTAACTGTTATATCCTCAAATTTTATAGCTTTAATGTTAATTCTAACAATGGCGATGAATATTCATATGAGTACTCGATTTTTACAGATCAGAGAAAAGTATCCTCAAATGAGTATTTTAGAACAGATAACTTTAACTACAGAAAAAATGTTTTGGCCTATACTTTATACTGTTTTAACAACTATAATTGCTTTTCTCTCCTTAGTATTTAGTGAAATAAAACCTATTATTGATTTTGGTTGGATGATGACTTTGGGTCTTATTACTTCTTTTATAATTACTTTTACACTTTTACCATCCTTAATTAATTTTGTACCTACAGAAAATATTTCAATAGGAGAAAATAAAGACTCAATAATTACAACTTTTTTTTCAAAAGTTTCACAAAATAATCATAAAATTATTTTTATGATTACTGGTATATTAATTATATTTAGTCTTATAGGAATAAGTCGTCTTGAAGTTGAAAATAGTTTTATAAATTATTTTAATAAAAAGACTGAGATTTACAAAGGAATGAAACTTATAGACGAAAAACTTGGTGGGACCACGCCACTCGAAGTTATTTTAAAGTTTCCAAAAAAAGCAAAAGTTGAAGAGGATGATGAATTTGAAGATTGGGGAGATGAAAATGAAAATGATATAGAGAAATATTGGTTTACAAAAGATAAAATTGATAAAATTTCCTCTGTTCATAACTATTTAGATAGCTTACCTCAAGTTGGTAAAGTCCTATCATTTTCCTCAATTATTGATGTAGCAACATTGCTCAATAATAATAAGCCTTTAGGTACTTTAGAAATGGGAGTTTTATATACAAAAATACCTGAGAGTATAAAAACAGAAATTATTGATCCTTATATATCAATTAAAAATAATGAAGCACGAATTAATCTAAGAATAATCGACTCCCAAGAAAATCTAAGACGTAATGATTTAATAGAAAAAATAAATTATGATTTAAAAAATCAACTTGGATTAAAAAAAGATGAATTTAAGCTTGCTGGAGTTTTAATATTATTTAATAATCTTCTTCAAAGTCTCTTTAAATCACAAATTTTAACTTTAGGGTTAGTAATGATTGGAATATTTTTAATGTTTGTAATTCTTTTTAAAAATATCAAATTATCATTAATAGGAGTAATACCAAATTTTATTGCTGCATTTTTCATATTAGGAATTATAGGATTGCTTGGGATACCTTTAGATATGATGACTATTACAATTGCTGCTATTACTATTGGTATCGCTGTAGATAACAGTATTCATTATATTTATAGGTTCAAAGAAGAGTTTATTATTTCTAAAGATTACAATAAAACAATTAATTTATGTCATTCAACTGTAGGAAAAGCAATTTTAAATACTTCTATTACAATTGTGTTTGGCTTTTCAATTTTAGTTTTATCTAAATTTATTCCTACAATTTATTTTGGAATTTTTACAGGCATTGCCATGTTGTTAGCAATGGTTTCAGTTTTGACTCTTCTTCCATCATTAATTTTATTGCTAAAGCCTTTTGGAAAACAGATTTAAATAATGGAAATCATTAAAGAATTTTATGATTTGATATCTATTATAGACTTAATTTATATAATTATAACAATTCTTTCTTTAATTAAATGTTACTCAAAAGGCTTTGTACTAAGTGTTCTAGCAATGTCAAAATGGTTATTTGCTTATGTGATAACGTTGATCGCCTTTCCAAGAATAAAACCATATGTTAAAGATATAATTGATAATGAATACATCTTAGATATCACTCTTGGAGTTATAGTTTTTGTAATTGTAGTTTTTTTAGTACTTCTTATTAGTAAAGGTATAAGCAAAGCTATCAAATATACCGGCCTTGGAAGTTTAGATACTATATTTGGATTCTTTTTTGGTTTTATTAGATCTTATATTATCTCTGTTTGTATCTTTTCAGCTATCCATATCGTATATAACTACGATAAATGGCCTTTAAATACAGACCAATCATACATCTTTCCATATTTAGAAAAAGGTAGTAATTATTTACTGAAAGAATTTCCTAATGAAAAAACATATCAAGATTCAAAAGAAAAAATTGAGGAACTTTGATCCTAAATTAAAAGAAGAGTGTGGTGTATTTGGTATTAGTAGTGCTAAGGATGCTGCTGCATTAACTGCTCTTGGTCTTCATGCCCTACAACACAGAGGACAAGAAGGATGTGGAATCGTTTCATTTGATGGAAAAAAATATTATTCAGAAAAAAGATTTGGGCTAGTTGGTGACAACTTTAATAAAGAAAAAGTTCTTAATAATCTAAAAGGTAGTTATGCAATTGGTCATAACCGTTATAGTACAACTGGTAATAATACTCTTAGAAATATTCAGCCTTTTTTTGCTGATACCAATGCAGGTGGTATTGGTGTAGCCCATAATGGAAACTTAACAAATTCAATTTCTCTTAGAAATAAGTTGGTTGAAGATGGAGCTATTTTTTATACCACTTCAGATACTGAAACAATTGTGCAACTAATTGCTAAATCTAAAAGACCAAAAACAATAGATAAAGTTGTTGATGCTATATTTCAAATACAAGGTGGTTATGCTTTAGTAATGTTAACTCAAAATTCTTTAATTGGAGTAAGAGATCCTTATGGAATTAGACCATTAATTATTGGTAAATTAGGAAGTAGCTATGTGTTAGCATCTGAAACATGTGCGTTAGATATTATAGGTGCAAAATTCTTGAGAGAAGTAGAAAATGGAGAAATTGTTTTAATAGAAAGTGGTGAATTGAAAAGTATCAAGCCCTTTTCACCAAAAAAAGTAAGACCATGTGTTTTTGAATATATATATTTTGCTAGACCAGATAGTCTATTAGATAATAAAACCGCCTATGAACACAGAAAAAACTTAGGAAAAGAACTTGCTAAAGAAAATGATATTAAAGCCGATATAGTAGTACCAGTACCAGACTCAGGAAATGCTGCGGCTTTAGGATTTGCGCAAAATTTAAATATTAATTTTGAACATGGTTTAATTAGAAATCACTATGTTGGTAGAACTTTTATCGAACCAAGTCAAAAAATTAGAAGTTTAGGTGTTAAACTTAAATTAAATGCGAATGAAACTACAATAAAAAACAAAAAGATAATTCTTATTGATGACTCTCTTGTGCGAGGAACTACATCACACAAAATTGTAAAAATGCTATATGATGCTGGAGCAAAAGAAGTTCATGTAAGAATAGCTTGTCCAGAGATAAGATATCCAGATTTTTATGGAGTTGATACGCCCACAAAAAAAGAATTACTTGCAGCAAATAAATCAAATGATGAAATAAGAGAGTATATTGGTGCTAAATCTCTTAAGTTTTTATCAATAGATGGTTTGTATAGAGCTATTGGTTTTGAAAAAAGAAATGAAACTTATCCACAACTAACAGATCATTATTTTACAGGCGATTATCCAGTAAAACCAGTTGATGAATTAGGTGACAGTAAAATAACACAATTATCATTATTGAGCACAGCATCAAACAACTAAAAATGAAAAAAGTAAGTTTTACAGAAATGAAAAATGGAACTAAGGATGATTATCTTTTTTTAGATAAACATGAAAAAGATTTTGCTAAAAAAACCTCGGATAGAATATTAGATTTTATGTCTAATCTCACTGAGACACTAGAAGGTTACCAAATATCAAGATTAGAACATTCACTTCAAAGTGCAACAAGAGCCTATAATAATGGTGAAAGTGAAGAAATGGTTGTTGCAGCTTTGTTACATGATATTGGGGATGAACTCGCCCCAATGAATCATTCTGAATATGCTGCATCAATTCTTAAACCATATGTTTCAGAAAAAACTCACTGGATAATAGAAAAACATGGAGAATTTCAGATGTATTATTATGCCCATCATTTAGGTGGAAATAGAAATAAAAGAGATGATTATAAAGATCACAAATATTATAATGACACAATCAATTTTTGTGAAAAATATGATCAAAATTCATTTGATCCTAATTATAAATCATTGCCATTGGAGTTCTTTAGACCAATAGTTAAAAAAATTTTTTCTAGAAAGCCGTATTCTTTACTTTAAATCTAATAATAAAGTACTATTTAATATCTAATGATCTCATCCAAAGAACAAATAATAGAATATTTCAAAACTGGCATTAAGGAAACTAAAAATTTTAAAATCGGGATTGAGCATGAAAAATTTCTATTTAATAATGAAGATAACAAAAGAGTAAATTACTCTAAAATAAAAGAAATGTTTACAGCCTTACTTGAGTTTGGCTGGCATCCAGTTTTAGAAAAAGGAAATATAATTGGTTTAAATAAAGGTGGTAAAAACATTACTCTTGAGCCAGGAAATCAAATTGAGCTATCTGGGGATAAATTAAATAACATCCATGAAGCATGTGCAGAATCACATAATTATTTGTTTGAGCTAAGACAAGTAACAAAAAAAATAGGTATTAAGATTGTAAGTGCAGGGTTTGACCCAATTTCAAAACTTAATGAAGTACCTAACAATCCGAAAAAAAGATACGAATTAATGACAAAAGATATGCCTGAGGGAGGTGAGTTAAGTCTTGATATGATGTATCGAACTTGTGGAACCCAACTCAATATTGATTACAACTCAGAACAAGATTTTATTAAAAAATTTAAAATTGTAAATTCAATCGTTCCAATTACGATTGCTTTATTTGCCAATTCTTCAATTAAAGAAAAACAAAATAGTAATTATTTATCATACCGATCTAAGGTTTGGCAAAATACATCCCGAGGTGGATTGCCGAAAGTTTTTTTTGAAAATTTAAATTTTGAAAAATATGCTGAATTTGTCATGAATTTTCCAATTCTATTTATTCAAGAAAAAGAAAATTATATTTCTGGAAAAAAATATATATTTAAAGATTTTATGAATGGTAAAATTAAAGAGATCAATAATCGTTTGCCAAATGAGAATGATTTATCTACTCATCTTAGTACAATCTTCACAGAAAATAGATTAAAAAAATACATAGAACTTAGATCAATGGATACATGTGGGTGGGATTGTTTATGTTCAGGTCCTGCTTTTAATATTGGAATGCTATATGGTAATCTTGATGAGGTTTACGAATTGATATCTAAATGGGATAAAAATAAAATAATTAATGCTTATTTAGAAGCTCCTAAGAAAGGATTTAATACTCAATTAATGGGTAAAGACCTTCTTTACTGGGCCTCGCACTTATTAAATTTATCTAAAAAGGGTCTAGAAAATAGAGACTTACTTAACAAAAGTAAAAAAAATGAAACTTTATTTCTCAATCACTTACAGAAAGTAATTGATAATAAAAAAACAAACGCAGATCATATGATTAGTAAATTTTCTAAAAATGAAGATTTAAATGAATTGTATGACAAATAATATTGTTGCTATCCAAGGTAATCATCCTTCTAGACTTAACCCAATAACTGATACAAGTATTTTTTTAGCAAACGAAATTCAGAGTAAAAATTATAGAATATTTTATTATGACCCTAAAAATTTATCGATAATTAATTCTAAAGTCATAGCAGAGGGGTTTTTTATTACGTTTACGTATAAACAAAAAAAGTTTTTTAAAATATTAAAAAAACAGAAGTTAGATCTTACAAAATGCAAGTTTATCTTGATAAGACAAGATCCTCCATTTAATTTAGAATATATATCAACAACTTACATTTTAGATACAATCAAAACCAAAGTAAGAGTTATTAATGATCCATCATCAATTAGAAGTATATCTGAAAAACTTTATTCAGCTAAATATCAAAAATTTATGCCTAATACTATTTTTACTCAAAATATTAATGAAATAAGAAATTTTTTTAAAAAAAACAAAAAAGTTATATTAAAACCTATTAATAGTTATAGTGGAAATAATATTCATTTACTAAAAAAATTTGATGTAAAATTTATTAAAAACTTTATTAAGAAACATGATCACATAATTTGTCAAAAATATTTACCAAAAATAATACATGGAGATAAAAGAGTTTTTTTAATTAATGGTAAAATTGTAGGTGCAATATCAAGAGTTCCAAAAAAAGGTTCTTTTTTAAGTAATATGAGCAAAGGAGCTAGACCAATAAATACAAGGTTAACTAGAGTAGAAAAAAAAATATCAAAATTAATTGCTAATAATTTAAGAAAAGAAAATATTTTTTTTGCTGGAATTGATTTTATTGATCAAAAACTAAATGGTGATATCAATGTTACATCCCCTACTGGGTTAAAAACTTATTACGATTTAACAAACATTAATTTAGCTAAAACATTTTGGAAAGAACTTAAAGCTTGAACAATTTAACTGATCAGCAGAAAGGCTCTTTACTTGCTTTTATTGCAGTAATTTTTATCACTCCAGACTCTTTATTTATAAGGCTTTCAAATGTAGATACTTGGGGGCTAGTTTTTTATAGAGGTATTATACCTTTTTTTACAGTTTTTTTAGGTATGCTGATAATTTATAAATTAAATTTTTTTAAGATACTTTTATCTAGTGGATTTCATGGATTAATTTATGTTGGAACATTTAGTATAACAAATATTACCTTTGTTGTTTCAATACAGAATACTAATGTGGCAAATACTTTAGTCATGATTGCTACAGCTCCAATGTTGTCAGCTATTCTTGGAGCAATTTTTCTAAAAGAACCTCCAGATAAAAAAACATGGATTTCAATTATTATTACATTTATTGCTATAATTTATATTTTTTCTGATTCTTTAAAATTAGGAAATTTCTATGGAGATATTTTAGGATTTATAACAGCTATTGGACTTGCTGTTGGAGCAGTAACTATTCGTTCAGCAAAATCTAAAAATTTAGTACCTGCAGCTGTAGTAGGTAAATTATTTGTAGCCACTTTTGCTCTATTTTTCATTGAAAGTTTTGTTCTTGAAAATAAAGACTTAATTATTGTCCCTTTAATGTGCATTCTATGTGTTGCTATACCTTTTGTATTAGTCACAATAGCCCCAAGATTTATACCAGCTGCAGAGGTAAATTTATTTTTCTTATTAGAGACAATTATAGGTCCAATATGGGTTTGGATGATAATTAAAGAACAACCGAGTGTTGAGACACTTTATGGAGGTGCAGTTATAATTATCACAATCGCTACTCATTCATTTTTAAAGCTTAGAAATTCATAAGCTTGTCACAATTAAGACTTGATTTAATAATAGATCGCGAATAGTTACAACGGTTTTTATGAATAAAGTTTTAAAAAATTCTTGGGCACTATTTTTAGGGATGGGTTTCTTAATGATGGCTTATGGTTTTCAAAGCTCATTATTAGGTGTGAGAGCTGTACAAGAAGAATTTAGTTTAACGGCAACTGGGTTTATGATGTCTGGCTATTTTGTTGGATATTTTATAGGTGCAGCAACAATTCCAAATATTGTTTCTCGAGTTGGCCATATAAGAGTCTTTGCAGCTTTTGCATCATTAGCTTCATTGGTAATTTTGATACACTCGATTTTAGTTAATCCATTTATTTGGTTTTTATTGAGAGTTCTAACTGGAATAAGCATGGTTTGTATTTATACAGTTGCTGAGAGTTGGTTGAATGATAGATCAACAAATAAAAATAGAGGAAGTGTACTATCAATATATATGGTCATTTTATATGGTTCGATGGGCACTGGAATGTTTCTTCTTAATTTTAGCAGTCCAGAAAATTTCCAGCCTTTCATTTTGATATCAGTAATTACTTCAATTGCTCTGATTCCTATCTTGCTTACTAAAAAAAAACCACCAACTTTTAAAAAAATTAAAGCAATGAAACTTATGGATCTTTATGAAGCATCCCCTTTTGGCATGGTAAGCTCCTTCTTCTATGGAACAATACAAGCAGCTTTATTCACCTTATTAGCGGTATATGCAACATCAATGAATTTTACGATACTCGAAATATCTATTGTAACATTTTTGTTAGCAATCTCTGGTGCAATATCTCAATTTCCAGTTGGTAAAATATCTGACATGTATGATAGAAGAAAGGTAATAGTTATTTCTACATTTGGTGCATCTACATTTGCTTTTCTTGCAATATTAGTTTCAAGACAAATGTATTTACCAGATGGATTAGCAACAAGTAAAACTTGGTTTTATATTTTTTTAATTCTTTTTTCTTTTTGTAGTTTACCTATGTTTTCACAAATTTTAGCACATACGAATGATTATATTCCAAAAGAAAAATTTGTAGCAGCGGGTGCAGGACTTCAATTTGTATTTGGATTAGGAGCAATGAGTGGTCCATTTTTATGCTCAATATTCATGGACGTGGTAGGTCCAAATGGATTTTTTATCTTTCTTCTTTTCTTCCATGGAATTATAGGAGTTTTTGGAATTTATAGAATGAGAGTAAGACAAACTGTAGAAAATCCAGACTCACAATTTGTTGCTATGCCATCAACAATTACGCCTGCAGGAATTGAGTTAAATCCAACAACAGAACCAATTGACGAACCAGAAAAAAGCCCAGAAGAAATTAAAAATTATTAATTTTTTAAAAATAAAACACTTTCAGGTTGTACCCAATTTAATCAGTTCCAAATTAAATTTAATAAAAAACTTATTGAAAAAAAATATTTTCTCTAGTGAAATAGTTAAATTATAAAATGGTCAAAAAACGAAAAAAAAGAATAAAAGATACCCATAAAAAAAATGGGTTAGCTAAAATAGCAAATTTAACTTCAAAATCTTTTGGAAGTGTGCTTTCAAATTATAAAAAGAATAAAGAGCTTGAGAAAATAAAAACTATCAAGCTGCAAAAACTTGAAGAGAAAAATCAAATCTTAAAAGAAAGAAAAGATCTTAAAATTTGGGAAGAACGATTAATCAAAGAAAGTAATAGGATTAAACTTAATGAGGATGAATTAAGATTGAAAGAAAAGGAATTCAAATCAAAAGATGAAAAACAAAAATTAGAGTCTGATCGTTTAATTAAAAAAGATGACGATTTAATTCAGATTGCTAAAGAATTAAGAACGAAAGAAAAAGAACTAAAATCTAAAGAAGAAGAACAGAGTAGAAAAGATATTGATTTAAAAGTTAGAGAAGAAGAACAAAAAAATCTTGAACTCAAGGAAAAGAGAAGAAAAGAAAGAGCTCTAAAAATAATCAAAGAAGAAGAAACAAAACAGAAAGAATTAGAGTATATCAAAATTAAAGAGTGGGAAGAAAAATTTGACCGTGAACAGAAGGCTAAGGAACATAGAGAGAATTTAAGAGAACAAAGACTTAAACAAAAAGAACTTGAAAAATTGGGAGCTTTTGAAGAAAAAGAAAATAATATGTCCTCAACTTTAGAAAATTTTAATATAGACAAAACTAAAGAACACTAAAAAATTTCAAATTAAATTCAGTAAATGAATAAAGAGAATGCTGAAAAATTGTGGAAAATAATTCAGGAAACAGGTGATTATTTGCAGGGTCGTTTACCAAACCACCCAAATCATCCTAATGGGAGAAATCCATATGCTCATGTAGCAATTTGTATAAAAAATAAATTTGATTCTAGTTACAAAGATATCCCTGATGATAAATATGAAGAAATCTTAAAATATATAGAGTTTTTAAAAAAAAACCCAAGTTAGACTTTATTGGTTAGGAAAATAGTCTTTTAATTCACCTTCTCTATGAACGTCTGCCGTACAGCAATGAAGTCCCCCACCGAAAGCATAGGCATCTCTTAAATCCACTGGAATTACTTCCATGCCAAGTTTATCTAATTGTTCAGATTGATATTTTTCACTTTTTTCTACACAAACTGTTTTTGAGTCTAAAACTAAAACATTCATTGATAGCCAAACTGATGAATAACAAAGTGGTGGAGGCTCATTATGAGCTGGTTGAGCTGCATCAACTATTTTCCAATCATTTTTTTCAAATAATTTTCTTTGTTCTTTAGGAAGTCTTCTTTGAGGATTGTTTATAATTAATCCTTCTTTTATTGGTGTGAAAGTTGCGTCTATATGAATTGGATATGGATCACCTGGAAAATTTACTGCATGAACTCTATGATCTTTAAAATGACGTCTTAACCAATCAATCCCTTTTAAATTGGTAGTAAATCCATGTTGAACAATTAAATCTTTACCAAATCTAAGTACATCTGCTGCATCGAACAATGGTTCTTCTTCAGTGGTTACAAAAAATTTATCCTCAGTCCATTTTAATCTTTTTTGAATTCCAATCTTATCAGACAAATAATCTTTTCGATAATCTGCATCAGTTAATCTTGGTTTAGGTGCAGACTCATGTTTCATGTTGGGATCTGAATTATAATATTCTTTTAAAAGGGGTCTATAACAAAGGTATTCAAACCATCTACACCTATAACTCATAGTTGCCTCTAAAATTTCATTTCCAACAGTTAACAAAACATCTCTTGGTGGCATGCAGCCAAACATGCTTTCAGCTTTCCAGTCAGGAGTTGAGATTTTCTGATTAAAATTTATTGGTGAAGGTCTATCTACTTTTATACCTCGCTTAGTTAGCATACTAGAGAAATCATCGAGTAATTGATTTGCTTTATCTACAGTATCTTTAGTTCTAGGGCCATATTGCCCTTTCATATCAGAATCTTCAGGAACTTTTGCATCTAATGCAGGCTCAGGAGCAGGTATACAAACACCATCTGCCTTACCAACTATTACATGCTTTAAGGGATCCCACTCATTCCAACTATTTACAATTATTTTATCTATACTCATTTGTTAAGAAATTAATTGAGAGCAATATATCTCTTATTCCATCTCATTATTAGGCTATAGTAAATGAGAGAAACAAAAAGAAAAAAACCACCTACTATTGTATTTGTTGATGGTATTTCATTAATACCAAATAATGGTAACCATACCCAAAAAATTCCACCAATTACTTCTGTTAAAGATAATAACGTTAGCTCTGCTGCTTGTATTGCTTTTGATCCAATAGAATATAATATTAAACCCAAACACACTATTATTCCATGTAATGAAAACATTGCACTATTATAGCTAGTAGCAAAAAATGGTTGATTATTTGCTAAAATCATAATTATAGCAATGACAAAACAAAATAAGCCAGCTACTGCGACTGTTGTAAACTTTGGAGTTTCTTTTCGCCATCTTAGTGTCACTGAAAATATAGAAAAACCAATAGAGGATGTAAGTCCAAAAACAAAACCTATTAAAGAATTCTTTTCTGTATTTCCTACAGCCATAATTATTATTCCTACCGTAGCAATAATCATTGATATCCAAACATTAAGAGAGATTTTTTCTTTTAAAAACAAAAAAGCTAGTAGAGCTGTAAAAAATGGCATTGCAGCTAAACATAAAAGGGTAATAGCTGCAGTAGTATTAGTTATAGAATAGATAAAAGATATCATCGCTATACCTAGACCTATTCCTCCAACAAGTCCTGACTTACCTACTTTTTTGTAATTTTTATAAAAGTTAATTCCCTCTTCAAAATATAAATACAAATTTAATATTATAAAAATAGTTAATCCTCTACCAAATATATATTGCCATGGAACCATGTGAGGATCATTCATGTATCTGACAACCAATGGACCAAAGGACCAAAGAATACCAGCAAATAAAACTATAGGTACAGCGATTTTTTCATTTCTCAGTTCTACCATATGTGGATATTTAATTCTTATTGGTTTGAACTACAACAAAAATTAGATCTTTATACAAAAATTTTATTCAAATTTAATCTAATCTAAGATAATAAATTCCTATGGATTTAGATATTCTTAGAATTGCCTCAGAAGATAATAACAACAAATATATCCAGAATCATACACACCATTCAAAGTTGAAAAATCCATTATGTGGTGATGAAATGCAAATAAATCTAATCATAGATGAAGAGAGAATTATTGATTTTGGTTATCAGGGTAAATGCTGTGTTTATTGTCAGGCATCTGCAAGCTTACTATCCAAGATTTCAATTAATAAAAAAAAATCAAAAATAAATGAATTGTGTGATGACGCAAAATCATTTTTTGATGGTAATAGTGATATTATTAAAAAAAAATGGAAACTTATGCAGAAACTATTTAAATCTAAAAATAAAGCTCGTAAAGAGTGCATTTTATTACCTTTTAAAACTGTACAAAAAATTGTATCAGACTAATTTTTAAATGAATAATTTTAAACAATCTTTCTTTGCTGGTTTATTTTCTGTAATAACAATAGGTGTTTTAACTCTTTTAACCTATAAAACTGATTTTGGTATATTCTTAATAGCTTCTTTTGGGTCATCAATGGTTTTGTTATATGGATATCCTGAAAGTCCATTTGCACAGCCTAAGAATGTTTTTTTCGGTCATCTTCTTACAGCTATTGTAGGAATGATATTTTTATACTTAGTACCTCTACCGTTATATTTAATATTACCATTAGCAGTAGGATTTGGTGTGGGTTTAATGATATTTTTAAATGTAACTCATCCACCTGCAGGTGGAAATCCTATTATAGTAATTATGGGAAGTGTTTCTCCAGATTACTTATTAAATCCAGTTATTTCTGGTTCAATAATCATTTTGGGTTTTGGTATAATAATCAATCGGTTTATTCTCAAAAAGTCTTATCCAAAATCAAAATAATTTGTTTGCTAGCTCCTTTAAAATAATGTTAGATGGCTCAAATAAATTAATATTTTAAAGTAACCACGGAGAGAGAATGAAAATATTGTGTGTATTATACGATGATCCTAAAGGAGGAATGCCCAAATCATATCCTATAAAGGATCTTCCAAAATTGGAAAAATATCCTGATGGTATGACGTTACCTTCACCAAAAGGTAGAGATTTTAACCCAGGAGAATTATTAGGATGTGTGTCAGGAGAGTTAGGCTTAAGAAAATTCTTAGAGAGTAACGGACATGAATTAGTAGTAACCAACAGTAAAGATGGAGATGGATGTGAGGCTGATAAGCATATTGTAGATGCTGATATAGTTATTTCTCAACCCTTTTTCCCTTATTATTTAACAAAAGAAAGAATAGCTAAAGCTAAAAATTTAAAAATGGCTGTTACTGCAGGAATTGGCTCTGACCATGTTGATTTACAAGCTGCAATGGATAATAAAATTGACGTTGTTGAAGTAACATTTTGTAACTCAAGATCTGTTGCTGAACACATAGTAATGATGATTGTTTCAATGGTGAGAGATTATCACAATCAACATAGAATTGTAAATGAAGGTGGTTGGAATATTGCTGATGCTGTACAAAGATCATATGATGTTGAGGGAATGCATATTGGAACAGTAGCTGCAGGACGTATTGGACTAGATGCTTTAAGAAAAATGAAACCATTTGATACTCATCTACACTATTTTGATAGACATAGATTACCTGAAAGTGTTGAAAAGGAACTTAATCTAACATTTCATGAATCAGTTGAGTCAATGGTTAAAGTTTGTGATGTTGTGACTATAAATTGTCCTCTCCACCCAGAAACTGAGAATCTTTTTGATGATGCAATGATAAGCAAAATGAAAAAAGGTGCTTACATTGTAAATACAGCTAGAGGAAAAATTTGTAATCGTGAAGCAATTGCAAAAGCATTAAAGAGTGGTCAACTAAGTGGTTATGCTGGTGATGTATGGTTTCCACAACCAGCTCCTAACGATCATGTTTGGAGAACTATGCCTAATCACGGAATGACTCCTCACACTTCAGGGACATCGCTATCAGCTCAAACTAGATATGCTGATGGTGTAAGAGAAATTTTAGAATGTTTCTTTGAAGGTAAAGAGATTAGAGATCAATATCTTATCGTAAAAGATGGTCAACTAGCTGGAATGGGTGCTCACTCATATAGTAAAGGATCTGCTACTGGTGGATCTGAAGAAGCAGCTAAGTATAAGAAGAAATAACTTATTATATATTATTAGAGGTATGCTACTTTAAAAAGTAGCTACCTTTAATATTCTAGACTCATTTAGTAATTTTTGTATATGTATTAAATGAAGTTTTTTATCATAATAATTTTTGTTTTTTTATTAAATAATCCTTCAAAGGCTTTGGAAGAAGATAAAGCATATTTCGCTGGAGGATGCTTTTGGTGTGTAGAAGAATCTTTTGAAAAACTTAATGGGGTTATCGAAGTAATCTCAGGATATTCTGGTGGAACTACAGAGAGTCCAACATACAAAGAGGTAACTTATGGAAATACTGGTCACTTTGAGGTTGTAGAGATCATTTATAATAAAAATATAATATCCTTTGAGGAGCTACTCAAAAACTATTGGATAAATATAGATCCATTTGATGCGTATGGTCAATTTTGTGACAAAGGTTATAGTTATAGGTCTGTTGCATTTTATCAAAATGATAAAGAAAAAAAATTAATTGAAAGAGACGTAAAGAATTTAGAAAAAAAATTTAATAAAAAAGTAGTCACATATCTCAGAGAGTTCAAAAAATTTTATAAAGCTGAAAATCGTCATCAAAATTTTTATAAAGTATATTTTCAAAATTATTTAAGATATAAAAAGGCTTGTAAGAGAGAAGAAACTTTGAAAGAGATCTGGAATAAATAATATTTTATGAATATTAATATCAATTGGAATTTTGATAATTCTTATTCAAAATTACCTGAGTCCTTCAAAGAAAATATTAAACCAGTAAAAGTAAAGAATCCTGAATTAATCATACTTAATAAAAGTTTAGCTTCAGATCTAGATTTAGATTTTTCTAATATAAATAAGATAGAATTATCTACATTATTTGCAGGGAATGAATTGCCTGAAGATAGTAATTCAATCGCTCAAGCTTATGCAGGTCATCAATTTGGTCATTTTACAATGCTTGGAGACGGTAGAGCAGTTTTAATTGGAGAACATTTGTCTAAAAATAAAGAGAGATATGATATTCAGTTTAAAGGATCAGGGAAAACTGCCTTTTCAAGAAATGGTGACGGGAGAGCTGCATTAGGCCCAATGTTAAGAGAATACTTAATAAGTGAGTCAATGCATTATTTGAATATACCAACAACAAGAAGTTTGGCTGTTGTTAAAACAGGTGAAGATGTAATTAGAGAAGCGCCTCTAAGAGGAGCAATACTTACTAGAGTAGCTTCAAGTCATTTAAGAGTAGGAACATTTCAATATATTGCGGCTAGAAATAAAAAAGATGAATTAGAAATATTATTAGATTATGTAATTAACAGACATTTTCCAAAGATTTTAAACTCTAAAAATAAAGCTTTAGAACTTTTAAAAGTTGTTTTAGAAAAACAAGTTGATCTAGTCGTTAATTGGATGAGAGTTGGTTTTATTCATGGAGTGATGAATACAGATAATATGAGTATTTCAGGTGAAACAATCGATTATGGTCCATGCGCTTTCATGGATAGTTATGATCCTAAGACAGTATTCAGCTCAATAGATAGAATGGGAAGATATGCGTATTGTAACCAACCTGTAATTACAAAATGGAATTTAGCAAGATTTGCTGAAAGTTTGATACCTTTAATTGATGAAAATCAAGATAAAGCAGTAAAAGCTGCTACTGAAATAATCAATTCTTTTGAAAATAAATATGAAGAAAAATGGCTTGATATGATGAGAGATAAATTAGGCTTATCTGGAAAAGATGAAAAAGACAAATTTTTATTCATAGACCTACTGACTTGGATGCATGACAAAAAAATGGATTATACGAATACTTTTTGTCATTTAATGGAAGATGAAATTCAAAAAAAAAATTATGAAGATAAAGATTTTAAAAATTGGAAATTAAGATGGAATGAAAGATTAAAAACTAATAATAACTCCCCTGAAAAATATTTAAAATTAATGAAAAGTGTAAATCCTCTAGTTATTCCTAGAAATCATAAAGTTGAAGAAGCACTTAATGCTGCTAATCAAAATGATTTAAAACCATTTCTTAAATTATTAGAAATTTTAGATAATCCCTACAAAAAAAATAAAGATGCCATTGAATACCAAATTCCTTCAGCTGCAAAAGAAAAATATCAAACTTTTTGTGGAACTTAATCTAAAGAACGTAAGGTTCTGGTCTTGCTTTTTTTCCTAAAACTCTTTCTACAGCCATATTGGATATATCAATGGATTGATATGAACCTGTAGTTATCAGTTCAGTCAAAGCTCTGCCTATTCCTGGGGCTTGCATCAAGCCTCTACCTGTAAAGCCAGTTGCTAAATACACATTGTCAAATTTAGGATGTTTTCCTACTACAGCATTATTATCTAATCGATTACAATCATAATAACCTGCCCAACCACCAGTTAGTTTTAATTCTTCAAAAGCAGGAATTCTTTGAGCAAGTGCAGGCCATACTAATTCTTCAAAATCATCCCACGCTGGCTCTAAATCTTTTGCTTCAAAAACAGATTTCGGTGATCCAGCTAAATATTCTTTTCCTTCAGGCCTCCAATAAACTCCTGTAGTCAAGTCACCAGTTAAAGGCATTTCAGGAATGTGTTTTGGGCACTTAACTCTGAAAACAGTGTGTTTTTGAGGCTCAACTGGAATATCTTCTAAGAGTTCTTTAGTCCAACATCCTGCAGCAGATATAATTGTCTTTGCTTTAATCTCTGAAAGTGTTTTAACCTCCCCTTTTATAAATTCTGCACCTAGTTCCATAGCTTTACTTTTTAATGCACCATGAAACATGAATGGATCAATCCAGCCTTCACTCTGGTTATCAGTAAATGTTGCTGTTTCTATGCCATCGCTATTGATATAAGGAAAAAATTTCGGCAATTCAGATCCTTTAATATTTTTTGTTCCAGCTTCACAAGCTTTATGATTCTCAAGAGCTTTATATTGCTCCTCGGCATGTTCAGGTCCAAACATTAATAAGTATCCATTAGTAACCATACTTGCTGTTGGTTTTGGATTTTTTTCGGTTTTAAGTAAATCAGGAATTTGAAAGATAAATTCTCTTGCAAATTTTCCAAGTAAAATATTTTCCGTTTGAAAAAACTGTCTCCTGAAACCACCTAAGGAGAGTGGAAAAGATGCAGTTTTATAAGTTGGATCTCTTTCAATAACTTTTACTTTTCTGCCTTCTTTAGATAAAAAGTAAGCAGTTGCAGTACCGATTATTCCACCACCAATTATAACAACATCATCCATTAATTTAAAATAAGTAAATTTATATTGAGGAATAAGGCATAGCAGCACCAAAGTAAATAAGGAATCATAAGGTAATAGCTTACAGAATTGACACGTTTAAATCTTATAATCAGAATAACGATCAAAAAGATTAGAATCATCAATACTGCTAATGCTAATAAAATTTGATGAAGTCCAAAAAAAACAATACTCCAAGTTGTATTAAAAACTATATGAATAAAATAAATGTATACAGTTTTCATATCTCTATTTTTACTATTCCAAAAAAACCAAATGGCTAATGTCATCATCAAATACAAGGTCGTCCAAACGGGTGCAAAAACCCAGTCTGGAGGATTGAAGTTTGACTTGATTAATTGTGAATACCATGGTTCCTTTAAGCTTATTGTCACTAATCCACCAATAAATGATGCAGAATAGGTAATAACTAAAAACAGAACGAATGAAAAAAATTTATTTTTGAGCATATAAGTATTATACATCAGTATAAGATGAATAAAAAAACAATTTGGATAACCGGTGGAAGTACAGGCATAGGTAAGGCTTTAGCGATCAAATTTGCAAATGAAGGATGGAATGTAGCAATTTCAGCAAGAAGAGAAAATCTTCTTAGAGAAATTTCAGATAATCATGAAAATATAAATTCATTTCCATTAGATGTTACTAATAAAGATAAATGTAAAGAGGTTTTCAATAATATAAAGAATCAATTTGAAAATATTGATATTTGTTTTTTCTCTACAGGAACATGGAATCCAAAAAAAGAAAAGGATATAGATGTTGAACAAATAGAAGATGTATTTAAAGTAAATTTTTTTGGAACACTTAATAGTATAAAAAGTGTAGAGAAATACTTTAAAGAAAAAAAAAGTGGAACAATAACTATTGTTTCATCTATTGCAGGCTATAGAGGTTTACCAAATTCAACTGGCTATGGTCCTTCAAAATCAGCCTTAAACAACTTAGCAGAAAGTTTATACTTTGATTTTAAAAGATCAAATGTGAGGATTTGTTTAGTAAGTCCCGGATTTATAAAAACACCCATGACAGATAAAAATGATTTTAAAATGCCCTTTTTAAAAACTACAGATTATGCAGCTGAAAAAATTTATGACGGTTTAATAAATAAGAAAGTTTTTGAAATTCATTTTCCAAAATCTCTTACTTTAATACTTAAAATACTTAGCTTTTTACCAAGTAAAATTTATTTTGGCTTGATAGGAAAAATGACAAAATATCAAAAGAATGATTAATCCTTAACAAATACGACTGTCAATTCAGCAACTTTAAAACCAAATTTAGTCATCACTGCTCTATTGATAGCTACTCGTTCATCTTGTTTAAAAATCCAGTCATCAAATGTGATTTTCATTTGTTTACCTTTGACAGGTACCATTAATACATATTCAAATTTAAATGCTGGTCCAAAAGAATAACCTTTTGCTTTTCCCACAACATCTCCTGCAGTACCTTCGTAATTGTTATCATCAATTTTTGTAATCTGCCATTGTCTAGTTTGAACCTCGCCATCATCCCAATTAAATTTTTCATCAAGAATTAATTGTTTACCATCCCATTTTCCATCTAAATCGGCTGAAAACTGTCTTGTAACTTTCCCTGACCGGTTTTGAAGTACTCCCCAAGCTTTTACATTGCCTGATAAATAATTTTCAATAATTAATCTTGGTTCTTTATTTTTAAAATCTTCTGGTTTCATAGAACTATTCTTTGAACAACTTGTAATTAAGAATAATGAAATTATCAATAAAATTGATTTAATAATTTTGTTTTGCACGATTCTCCTTAAAATTATTTGTTTTGAATTGAAAATTGTATTAGGTCTATATTTTTTGATTTAAATCCCGCTTCACAGTAACACAAGTAAAATTCCCACATTCTTTTAAAAGTTAAATCAAAACCTTGATTTTTAATTAAATTCCATTTCTTATTAAATTCTTTTCTCCACAAGGCCAAAGTATTAGAATAATGGTCTGCATAAGACTCATACGACTTTATAGTTAGTCCATTATCAGAAACATATCTGTTTATACTATTTTTATTTGGCAGAAATCCTCCAGGAAAGATATATTTTTGAATAAAATCCTGTTTATTTTTATATCGATCAAACAAAGCATCATCTATCGTAATTGCTTGAATGGCAGCTTTACCATTATTTGATAAATTATTCTTTATTGTTTTAAAATAACCCTCTAAATAGTTTTGTCCTACTGCTTCAATCATCTCAATTGATGCAATTGAATTATACTTATTATTTAAATCTCTATAATCTTTTATTTCAATATTTACTTTCTCATTTAATCCACATTTATAAATTCTCTCTTTAGCATATTCAAATTGTTTTCTTGAGATGGTAATACAATCCAATTTTACATCATATTTTTTTCCAAGATATTCTGCAAAGCCTCCCCAACCGCAACCAATCTCTAAAACTCGATCACCATTACTTGGCTGGATTAAATCAATAAGTTTTTGATATTTATTATTTTGAGCGTCTGACAAATTTTCAGTTGTTTGATCAAAAATAGCACTAGAATAAGTCAACGATTTATCCAACCATAGAGAAAAAAATTCATTTCCCAAATCATAATGCTTGGCAATATTTGATTTACTTCTTTTTTTTGTATTTTTAATAAAAAATTTTTTAAACAAATTAATTAGAGGAAGATCTAGTAATCCTGAGAATTTATGAATAGTATTAATATTTCTTGCTGTTATTTCTATTAAGTTTGAGAGATTATCTGTTTCAAATTCATCTCTCATATAGCTCTCAGCGAAACCAATACTTCCACCTTTTATCAAATTAAAACAAAAATCAGCTTTTTTTATTTTTAGATTTGATCTTAAATCGCTTTGAACATTGCCAAACTTAAAAACTTCTCCATGATAATTCTTAATTTCTAAATAACCAAATTTGATATCTTTAAGGGTTTTAAAAACTAGTTTGTCTGAAATTTTATATAAATTCATTAATTCTCAAATGTAATATTATTTTTGATTTTTATTTTTTTTTTAATGAACTTAATTCCTTTAGCCCACAATTTAAAGGCTTCAAAATGTATCGCTAAAATGATTTTTAAAGTCATTAATGGGTGTTTTAGGTAAGACTTAATTAACTCTATGCTTGTAAAATTTACTCTATTTCCATCCTGAGAAGCATATAATATCTTTTCATTATCTTGATATTGGTCAATTATAACTGATATTTTTTCACTTGGTTTTAAAAGCCTAAAGAAATAATTACAATTCATCTCAATAAAAGGAGAAACATGAAATTTTTTTGAACAATTGTGCTGTAAAAGATTATCATTATTCTTTGTTTTGAAAATATAAGTATGCTGTTCTCCAAATGTATTTTTAACCTCATAGAGTATTGAAATTAAATTTTCTTCTTCATCATAGATATAAAAGACACTCAATGGATTAAAAACATATCCTAGAATTCTTGGATAACATAAAAGTTTAATCTTAATATTTTTGTAAACTATATTATTTTGATCTAAGTTTCTTTTTACCCAATCTTCAAGAGATGAGCCATCTCTATCTCCATGATCCTTTTCAAAAAAACTAATCAGATTAAAACGATTATATGAAAAAAACTTAATTTTCTTATCAAGAATTTTTAATTCGGCTAAATCAATTAATAAAGAAAATACATCATATTTAAAAAAATGCATTTTTGGTTTAAATCTTTTATGAATAACAGTGCCATTATATATAAAACTAGTCATCGAAGTTTTTGATCATTTCAATCGATGACTTTATTCCATCTTCATGAAAACCGTAACCAAAATAACTACCACAAAAAAGTATATTTCTTCTATTTTGTAACTTTGTGAGTTGACTTTGAAAATTTAATGAGGATTGATCAAAATATGGGTGGGTAAATCTTACTTTTTTTAGAATTTTTGACTCATCAATCTCAAAATAAGGATTTAATGTTAAAAAAATATTTTCCTCACATTTAAGGTTTTGTAATAAATTTAACCAATATGTTATAGAATTTTTTTCTATTTCATCTTTTTTGATTGAAGAATTCCATGAGCACCAAGCTTTTTTATTTTTTGGCATAGCTTTTTCATCAGTATGAACATAAGCAATATTCTCTTTATATTTATAGTTAGATAATATATTTTTTTCCTGATCAGTAGGGTTGTCAATTATCGACAGAGCTTCATCTGCGTGTGTTGCTAGAACAACTTTGTCGTAATTAAAGTATTCGCTTTCTCCACCATAATATAAATCTATACCTGACGTTTTAGTCTTAATTTTTTTTATTGGGTAATTTTTAAAATGTTCCCCACTGATTTTTGAAAGAATATTTTTAACATATGTTCTGCTTCGATTTGAAACCGTATACCACTGGGGTCTATTTTTTAATTTAAAGAGACCATGATTTTGGAAAAACTTTAAAAAAAAACTCAATGGCATTTGACTAGCAGCACTAGGCGGCATTGACCAAATAGCAGAAACCATTGGTATCAAATGATAATTGATAAATTCTTTTGAAAGATTTTCATTATTTAGATAATCACCAAGAGTTTTCTCTTCATGATTTTTTTTCATGTTATCACATTTTTTATAAAACCTAATTATGTCAAAAAACATCTTAAGGAATTTAAAATTAAATAAATTAGTTTTATTGGAGAAAATTCCACTTAATCCTTTCCCACAGTACTCAAATGAAGAGTTTTCAACTGATACAGAAAAAGACATATCACTTTTTTCTATTGCGATATTATTTTCATCAAAAAAATTAATTA
The DNA here is from genome assembly GCA_902515605.1 of uncultured Pelagibacteraceae bacterium. Taxonomy (GTDB): domain Bacteria; phylum Pseudomonadota; class Alphaproteobacteria; order Pelagibacterales; family Pelagibacteraceae; genus Pelagibacter. The sequence goes on along the minus strand of CABXVQ010000002.1, from coordinate 11,250 downwards.
AATGGGGATAAGTAGCAAAGTTAAAAACTATAAATCCTATATCCACAGAAACTTTTTTTAGACCAAATGATAGATCAATAGTATGAGAGTGACCTCCAAAATGATCTTCTTTTTCAAAAAGATCGACATGATGTTTTTTTGATAAATAATATGCAGCACTTAATCCTGAAATGCCTGATCCAACTACAGCAATTTTCATTAAATGTTATGCTGCATCTTCTTTAAATTCATCCATACTCGGACAAGTACAAAAAATATTCTTATCACCGTAAACATTGTCTACTCTTGCTACTGGTGGCCAAAATTTATTAGCTCTTAAAAATTTAGCTGGGTAAGCTGCTTCTTGTCTTGTGTATTTGTGTTCCCAATTATCTGAAGCAAGCTCAGAGTCTGTATGAGGTGCATTTTTAATTGGATTATCAATTTTATCAAATTTACCTGATTTAATCTTATCTATCTCTTGCTTAATTTTAATCAAAGTGTCACAAAATCTATCTAATTCTGATAAGCTTTCACTCTCTGTTGGCTCGATCATCATAGTGCCAGCTACAGGCCATGACATTGTTGGTGCATGAAATCCAAAATCAATTAATCTTTTTGCTATATCTTCCTCAGTTACTCCTGTTTCTGATTTAATATTTCTAATATCAATAATACATTCATGAGCAACATTTCCCTGTGATCCTTTATATAAAATTGGAAAATGATCTTTTAGTCTATGCGCAATATAATTTGCGTTAAGTATTGCAACTTGAGAAGCAAGCTTTAATCCTTCAGATCCCATCATTTTAATATACATCCAAGAGATTGATAAAATACTTGAGCTACCCCAAGGGGCTGCTGAAACTGCTCCAATTCCAGTTGTTGGTCCACAATCTTCAATAACTGGATGATTAGGAAGATAAACTTGTAAATGTCTTTTGCATGCAATAGGTCCCATTCCTGGTCCTCCTCCACCATGTGGAATACAAAATGTTTTGTGTAAGTTTATATGACAAACATCTGGACCAAAATTTCCAGGCTTAGCAATTCCAACTAATGCATTTAAATTAGCTCCATCCATGTAGACCTGACCACCATGTTTATGAACTAATTCACAAATATCAATTATTTTTTCCTCAAATACTCCATGGGTAGATGGGTAAGTTACCATTAATGCCCCAAGATTTTCAGAGTGTTGTTCTGCTTTTTTCTTTAAATCATCAAAATCAACATTTCCCTCCTTATCACAATTAACAACAACTACTTTCATTCCAACCATCTGAGCACTTGCTGGATTAGTACCGTGTGCTGAACTTGGAATTAAACATATATTACGATTACCCTCACCTCTATCTAAATGATACTTTCGAATAACCATTAGACCTGCATATTCTCCTTGAGCACCTGCGTTAGGTTGTAGGGAAACACCTGAAAAACCAGTTATAGAACGTAACCAATTTTTTAGATCAGTAAATAAATCTCTAAACCCTTCCATTTGTTCAACTGGAACAAACGGATGAGGTTCTGCAAATTCTTTCCAAGAAATTGGGATCATTTCAGCAGCAGCATTTAACTTCATTGTACATGAGCCAAGTGCAATCATTGTTCTATTCAATGCTATATCTTTATCTTCTAATCTTTTTAAATATCTAAGCATTTCAGTCTCAGAATGATATGAGTTGAAAACTGGATGTTCTAAATATTTTGAAGTTCTAGATAAGTTTTTTGGAAGATTGGGTAAACTCACTGATGGATCTTCTTTTTTAATTGATTCTGCTGCATTAAAAATTTTTAATAGTTGATTTACTCTATATACATTTTTTCTCTCATCAAATGAAACGGCAAGCATTTCAGAATTTACTTTTCGTATATTTACTCTTTGATTCAGGGCATTTTTATAAATTTGATCAGTCTTGTCTTTGGTAATAATCGTAACAGTATCAAAAAAATAATTCGAATAAAGTTCATATCCAGACTGTTTTATTTTATCAGCAAAACTTTTTGCTAATTGAGACACTCTCTCAGAAATATTTTTAATTCCATCTGGACCATGATAAATAGCATATGCTGCAGAAACAATTGCTAATAAAGCTTGAGCAGTACAAATGTTACTTGTCGCCTTATCTCTTCTGATATGTTGCTCTCTAGTTTGTAAGGATAATCTATATGCCTTGTTACCATGTCTATCAACTGATACACCAACAATTCTCCCAGGCATTGATCTTTTGTATTCGTCTTTTGTTGCAAAAAAAGCTGCGTGTGGACCTCCATATCCCATTGGAATTCCAAATCGTTGAGAGCTTCCAACTGCTATATCGGCACCGAGCTCTCTTGGTGTTTTTAGCTTTGCTAATGCCAACAGATCACAAGCTAATATTGCCTTCCCATTCTTTTTATGAATTTTACTAATTGCTTCACTTGGGTCCTTAATATCCCCTAAAGTTCCAGGATATTGTAAAATTCCACAAACTAAATCTTCCTTTAACTGGTCTAAAACTTCATCTTCTTTACCAACTAAAACTTTTAATCCCATCGGTTCAGCTCTTGTTTGAATTACATTTATTGTTTGAGGATGACAATCCTCAGAAACAAAAACTAAATTACTATCTTTTTTATTTAATCTATGACTTAGACCCATAGCCTCTGCTGCTGCTGTACCTTCATCTAATAAAGAAGCATTAGCAATATCCATTCCTGTGAAGTCAACGATCATTTGTTGAAAGTTCAATAACATCTCAAGTCTTCCTTGAGCTACCTCAGGCTGATAAGGTGTATATGAAGTATACCAACCAGGATTTTCTAATATATTTCTTAAGATTACATAGGGTGTGTATGTTCCATAATAACCCATGCCAATAAAATTTGAGTAAACTTGATTTTTTTTAGACATTACTCTTAATTTTCTTAAAGCCTCGTACTCTGAATTTGACTCACCAATATTAAGTTCGCCTTTAAATTTTATTTTTTCAGGAACAGTATTGTCAATTAAGTCATCTAATGATTTAAAATTTAATTCTTTTAACATTTTTGATTGGTCTTCTTTAGAAGGTCCAATGTGTCTTTTTAAAAAATCTTTTTCTGAATTTGGTAACATTATGCTGAAGTCTCCTTTGCAAATTTATCGTAATCGTCTTTATTCATTAAAGTATCCATTTCTGATTGATCTTTTATTTTAAGTTTGAAAAACCATGCTGAATCCTCTGGATCCTGATTAATCTTTGATGGATCATCTACTATGGCTTGATTTGTATCAACTACTTCACCGCTCACAGGAGTGTATACATCACTGGCAGCTTTCGTTGACTCAACAACACCAGCAGTTCCATCTTTTTCTACGTTAGAACCTTTTTCTGGAAGTTCTGCAAAAACTATATCACCTAACATCTCTGTTGCATGTTTTGTAATTCCAATTGTTGCTACATCACCCTCTAATTTAATCCACTCATGTTCTTTAGAATATTTTACTTCACTCATTTTGTTGCCCCTTTCACGTAACTTTTTTTATAAAACGGTAATCCACAAATATTTGCTGGATGTTTTTTTCCTCTTACTTCTAAGAAAACTTTTGTATCTTTTTTTGAAAATTCATTTTCTATATAGCCCATTGCTACAGGTCCATTTACACTTGGTCCAAACGTACCACTTGTAATTTCTCCAATATGAACATCTGATTGATTAAATATCTTTGTTTTTTCTCTAGCAATTATTCTTCCCTCAGGTTTAATTCCAACTCTAATTTTACTAACACCATTATTTAATTGTTTAATGATTATATCAGAGCCAATAAAATCTCCCTTGGATATTCTTTCTTTTGAAATTGCCCATTTTAAATTTGCTTCCACTGGAGTTTTGTCTTTATCAAGATCATGGCCATACAAACATAAACCAGCTTCCAATCTCAAAGTATCCCTTGCTCCTAAACCTATTAATTTGGATCCTTTGTTGATCAATTCTCTGGTTAATTTATCTACAAGATCATTTAGGATCGATATCTCAAAACCGTCTTCCCCTGTATACCCAGATCGAGTAATATAAACTTTCTGATCTTGGAATGAAAACCAGTTCCCTGACATAAAATTTAGATCTTTTACTCCAGCAACAACGTCGTCTAGGATTTGAGACGATTTAGGTCCCTGAATTGCAATTAAAGATCTGTTTTCATCTAAAACCATTTTGTACTTTTCTTTTAGTAATTCCTTTAAAATTTTAAAGTCATTATCTTTGCATGCTGCATTAAGGATTATTAAAAAACCTTCATTTGTTTTTGTTATAATTAAATCATCGTGTATCCCAGCGTCTTTATCCATTAAGAAACTATATTTAGAATGATTTAATTTTAAATTTTTCAAATCTAAAGGAAAGATTTTTTCTAAATCTTTAATTAGGTTTTCATCACCATAAATAAATAATTGACCCATATGAGAAACATCAAAAATACCAGAATGATTTCTTGTGAATTTATGCTCCTCTACTATACCTTCTGAATATTGAATTGGCATCTGATAACCTGCAAATTCAACAAATTTTGCATTGCTTTCTTGATGTAATTGGTACAGCGATGTTTTTTTTGTATTCATATTAACTCTTTGTACCCATCTGTATATTTGCCTGAGAGTTTTGCTCCTTCGGCGAGAATTAAATCTCTTTCCAGAGTTAATATGTTACGGTCCTTTTTACCTGAGAGATTCCTGGGTGGTTGCTCCTTCGGCGCTACGATATTCTGTAGTCTCTCCCGTAAATGAATAATCTTACATGTATGCGAAAATGTCAATCAGAAACAATTTTTTTTCGCTTATATAGAAGTGAATAAAACTGAAGTAATACAGCAAAAAGTATAATTGCACCTCCTATTAATCCAAACATTGAAGGTCTTTCACTTACAAAAAGAAATGCCCATATCGGACCAAGTACAGATTCGGAAAGCATAATTATTCCAACCGTAGCAGAAGGAGTTGTTCTTGCTCCAATTGTAATAAATATAAAACCAAAACCAACTTGAAAAAAACCAGCTAGAAAACCTAAAAAAATATCATGAGGAGATATCATTATTTTAGTCGAGAGCAAAAACCCAACTAAACATGAACATACTCCAGCTACAAATTGAGCTGGGACCATGTCTACAGTTGGATATTTTCTTATTATTATAATTAAAATTGCAAAAACTATTGGCATTGAAAATGCTGCTAGGTTTCCAGATAACTCACCTGGAGTGAGTGAATTTCCTACCATCAATAAAACACCTGTCATTGCTAAAATAATTGAAGTTAAAGTTGTAGTGCTTATTTTTTCTTTTAAAAAAAAATACCCAAATACTGAAAGAAATAGTATTTGAAGTGAAATTATAAAATTAGTATTTGCAACTGTCGTATTATACATTGCAAAAACATAACCACAGAAACCAATAGATAATATTATTCCACCAAAAAATCCTGGTAAACCTGAAACATAAAATGATTTAAAAGTTTTTCCTTTATAGCTAATAATTAAGAAAGCTAAAACAGTAAGAGAAAAAAATAAAGATCTCCAAAATAAAATTTGCCATAAAGTTGCACCCTCAAATGATTTAACAAGTAATCCACCAAAACTTAAACTTAATGCTCCTAAAAAGATTAATAATGGGCCAGGTAAATTTCTTATAAAAGTCATTATATTTGTGAAATTAAGTTTTGAGTCTCTAAGTCATATAGTTTAAATAAAGTTTCTGCGCTAGATAATTCGACTTCTTGGAATTTAATTTTTGAACCAGGCGTAAGTTGCACCAATTTGTCATAATCAGCACTGATAACGACTCCTATTTTAGGATAACCTCCAATAGTCCCATGATCAGAAAGCATAATAATTGGATTTCCATCTGCAGGTACCTGAATAACTCCTTTTATTAAACCTTCGGATTTTATGTTGGTATCAACAATATTTTCAATTTTGGGTCCATTTAATCTCATTCCCATACGATCTGATAATTTTGATACAACAAATTCCTTTTCAAAAAAAATATTTTTTCCCTCGTCAGAAAAATAATTAAAATTTGTTCCTTTAATAACTCTAATTTTTTCTATTTTTGTATTTATGTAATTTAGTTTTTTATCGTTTAAGTTTTTATTAATTTTAGAAATATATATTTTTTGAGTATCTTCTATTCTTTTTCCATTATTCGAACCTATGTTTGCTTTTGTATTAATAGAGCAGCTAGACCATTGGTATTCTAAATCAAATTCACCACTAATTGCTAAATATCCATAAACAGATTTATCAGTTGTTATAATATCTATTTCATCACCATTTTCTAATGTGAAAGATTGATAACAGTTACCCTCAATATCATTATCATTTTTTTTAATTATGAATTTAACATCTCCTGCAATTGCACATTTAATATCGTCACCAAAATACTTCAACAATGGACCTTGGTAAGCAAATTCAATTACTGGAGAATTTGTTTCATTCCCAACAAGTTTATTAGAAATTTGAAAATTTCTATTATCCATTGCTCCACTAAATGGAATGCCAATATGATAAAGATTACTTCTCCCTTGATCTTGAAATGTTGTGTTTATTCCAGCTCTTTTAATCTCAAAATAATTTTTATTCATTGTAATTATTGTATTGATCTTTTGTAATTTGCTCAAAAGTGACTGCATCACCTGGATTAATCAAATTTGGATTATTCTCTTTAGAGCTATCAAAAATAACACTTGGTGTATTGCCAATAATATTCCATCCACCTGGACTTTCAAAAGTATAAACATTTGCGAATTGTTCTGTAAGTCCAACTGAACCTTTGGGTACTTTTACCCTTGGTGTCTCTAAGCGTTTTGCTCGTAATTCAGTTTCTAGATCACCCAAAAAAGGCATCCCTGCAATAAAGCCCGTCATGTAACAAAAAAATTCTTTATTAAAAAATTTTTCATAAATTTTATCACGACTTATTTTTAATTTTTCCTCTAGTCTTTTAATATCCAGTGAAAATTTTTCATCACAACAAACTGGAATCTTAATTTTGTTACTCTCTAACTTGTCATCATTAATAACATTTAAATTTTCGATTAATTTTTTAATATTTTGAAAATTTTTTTTACGTAAATCAAATGAAACTATCAATTTATTATAAGATGGAGTTAAATTGTTAATGCCATCAATATTTTCTTTTTGAATACTTTTAAAATAACGTATTACTTTATTATTTACTTCTTTATTTACCTCAGTACCAAAATCGCAATATAAAGCTGCGTCACCAAGATTTGATATATTTTTTATCATGCCATGTTATACTTACAAATAATGAGTATGGAAATTAATATAAATTGTGATTTAGGTGAAAAATCAAAACATCACTCAAATAAATATGATCCAGATTTATTAGAAATCGTCAATTCAGCTAATGTAGCTTGTGGTTACCATGCTGGGGATGAGGAAACAATGAATCAAGTGGTAAAAATTTCAAAAAATAATGGAGTAAGCATTGGTGCACATCCTTCTTTTAAAGACCCAGAAAATTTTGGCAGAGAAAGAATGAATCTTTCTGAAAGTGAAATAAAAAAACTAATAATTGATCAATACGAAATTCTACAAAAAATAGCCTTAAACTACGGTGAAATAGTATCTCATGTAAAACCTCATGGAGCATTAAATAATATGGCTTGTGAAGATATTGAGTTGGCCAAAATACTAGCCAAAACTATTAAGGATATTAATAAAGATATAATATATCTAGTGCCTACAGGATCAAAAATGCAAGAAGCAGCAAAAAAATTTGATATGAAATTTGCTTGTGAAATATTTGCTGACAGAAATTATGAGGATGATGGTAATCTTGTATCAAGAAAAAAATCTCATGCATTAATTACGGACCCTGAGCAAGCAAAAAAACATGTATTAAAAATGGTTCAGACTCAGTCGCTTAATTGTCACAGCGGGAAGCAAATACCTTGTGAAATCGACTCTGTGTGTATACATGGAGATAATCTAAGTTCTCTAGCTACAGCTAAATCAATAAGAGAAAATTTGATTGAAAATGGCTTAGAACTTAAAACTTTAAACAAAATGAAAAAATTTATTTAATATGAAAAAAATAATCTTATCTTTGTCTATATTATTTTTAATTACTGGAAATGTATTTTCAGCAGGCTCTAGTAGCAGTGATGATAATGCTAAAACTAAATCAAATTATGAAAAAGCTGTAACTCATATAAAAGCAGCAAAAAAACACGAAAAAAAAGGTAAATTAGAAAAAGCGAATAAAAGATATGCAAAAGCACAGGGGTTATTAATAAAATCAAATAATAAAAAACCTAACGATGCAGATACCTTAAATTATTTGGGTTTTACTACTAGAAAACTTGGTGATTTTGAAAATGGAGAAAAATATTATCTTCAGGGTTTAGCTATTGATCCAAATCATAAAGGTATAAATGAATATCTTGGTGAACTATATGTAGCAACAAAAAGGCATAACCTTGCCGTTGAAAGATTAGAAGTTTTAAAAGGTTGTAATTGTGAAGAGTATGAACAATTAAAAGCAGTAATTGCTGGGCAACCTTCTAAGTATTAATTTAAATTTTTTACCATTTGTTCTGGCATCCACAAAGCGATTTCAGGAAATATAACTACAAGTATTACTGCTAAAACCATTAATAAAAATAGTGGAAAAGCACTTCTAGCAATATAGCCCATATCTTTATTTGCCATTCCTTGAAGTACAAATAAATTAAATCCAACAGGAGGGGTAATTTGTGCCATTTCAACAACAATAACTAAAAAAATACCAAACCAAATCATATCAAAACCAGCTTGTCTTATCATTGGCTCTATTATTGCCATTGTTAGTACGACGGCAGATATTCCATCAAGAAACATTCCTAAAATAATATAAAAAATCATTAAAACCAAAATTAAAACATAAGGAGAAAGCTCCATGCCCTGAATCCATATTGCTAAATTTCTTGGTAATCCTGTAAAACCCATTGCTAAAGATAAAAAAGTAGAACCAGCTAAAATAAAAGCAATCATGCATGAAGTTTTAGTTGCACCTAATAAAGAAGATTTAAATGTTTCTAAAGTTAAACTTTTTTGGAAGTAAGATAGAATTAAAGCACCAACGACACCTAATGAAGCAGCTTCAGTTGCAGTTGCTACTCCAGTATATATAGAACCTATAACCGCAGAGATAAGTAATATTACTGGTAAAAGTTGTTTTGATCTCTTGATTTTTTCAAAAAAAGAATATTCCTCAAGAATTTTTGGCATTTCTTTCTTATTAATTAAAGACCATATAATAACATATGACATAAATATTAGTGCAATCATTATCCCTGGAATAATTCCTGCTATAAATAATTTTGCTATGGACTCTTGAACAGCTACACCATAAATAATTAGAATAATTGATGGAGGTATTAGTAATCCCAAAGTACCTGAGCCAGCTAAACTACCTAATAAGATTTTTTCTGGATAATTTCTTTTTCTTAACTCAGGGATAGACATTTTTCCAACTGTAGCTACAGTTGCTGCTGATGATCCTGATATTGCAGCAAATAGAGCACATCCAACAACATTTACATGAATTAAGCCTCCTGGGAGCTTTTGCATCCAAGGAGATAACCCTTTAAATAAATTTTCTGAGAGCTTAGTTCTAAAAAGAATTTCACCCATCCAAACAAATAAGGGCAATGCAGTCAAAGTCCATGACGATGCAGTTCCCCATATTGTAGTAGCCATTGCATCACCTACTGGTCTTGAAGTAAACAACATCATACCAATTGCTGATACCCCTATCATACTCAATGCAACCCAGATACCAGAGCCTAAAAAAAATAATAAAACACTAATAAAAAAAATTGTTAAAAATATCTCAGCCATTTATCTTTTTTTTATATTTAGGATAAATTGATGAAAAACACATATAAAGAATATTGTTGAACCTATTGCTACACTTGTTTGAGGTATCCATATTAATATTTCATCTGCACCTTCACTTCTTTCCTGAAACTTGTAAGATATAATTAACATTTTAATAAAATAGAATGCTAAATATCCTGAAAAAAAACTGGCCAGACTCAAACACCAAATTTCAATCAACCATCTTTTGCTACCCGAAAGTTTTTCTAAAAAAAGAGTAATTCGTATATGTCCACCCTCTACAAAAGTATAAGCTAGTGCAAAGAAAGATGCTGAAGCCATACAATAACCAGAATATTCTGCTAAGCCTCTTATATAGAAGCCAAATATTCTTGACGAAATACCTATAAGAATAAAAACTGCAACTAATATTAAAAAAATTGCAGCAATATAACCAGAAAATTTATAAAGTTTATTTAGAGTTTTATCGATAGTACTTAACATAATAATTTAAGGCCACTCAAATTATTTAAGTGGCCTTAAGATATATTTAATTTAATTATTTATAAGCTGATAAAACAGACGCTCCTCTTGATCCAGCTTTTTGAGACCATTCTTTAGCCATTGTCTCTCCAACTTTTTCAAAATGAGATTGTAAAGATGCATTAACTTTTCCAACTACCATACCGGCATCTGCTAGAGCTTTTTTATCTCCAACATTTCCTTGTTTTGATAATTGCCAACCTTTTCTTTCTGCTAAGGCTGCTTGCTTCATTACTAAATCTTTAGTTGCTTTATCCAATTTATTCCAAGACTCTTTATTAACGATCACCATATTTTTTGGAAACCAAGCTGCAATGTCATAAAAATATTTCACACCATTTTCCCAAATCTTAGAATTTTTTCCAGTCGTTGGAGATGTAATCATACTTTCAACAGCACCTGTTGAAAACGCTTGACTTATTTCTGCTGCTTCTATTTTGGTAGGAGCCATTCCAGTTAATTCAGCAATTCTTATTGTAGCAGAATTGTATGCTCTAAATTTTAGACCTTTTAAATCATTAACTGAATTAATTTCTTTCTTGCTATACAAGCCTTGTGCTGGCCACGGTACAGCATATAAGAAGACAAGTCCTTTAGCATCCAAACCTTTTATAATTTCATCTTTTGATGCTTTATATAATTTCATAGCATCTGAGTAAGATGATGCCAAGAATGGTTGTGAGTCTATTTCCAATAATGGATCTTCTTTTCCTAAGGCTGACATAAATCTTTCACCGATTTGTGCTTGTCCAGTTCTCACTGCTCTAAAAATTTCTCCACCTTTAAATAGTGATCCACCTGGATGAGTAACGATTGTTAGTTTGCCACCACTTTTTTCAGTTACATTTTTTGCAAATTCAGTTGCGTTTGCAGAATGAAAGTTCCCAGCTC
>CABXVQ010000001.1:0-68739 GCA_902515605.1 uncultured Pelagibacteraceae bacterium | reverse complement strand
CATTTACTTCATCAAAATGTTTATCAACTATGTAAGGAGATGTACCTCCTTGAACACCTAAACCTTCAATGTCTGGTTTATAATAAATTCCCCAAATTTTATCAGTAATCAATTTTTTTGTAGTATCAGAATATAATGGAGCGGTAGAATCTACATGAATGACTGGTGGTTGATTACCATCGTTTGTCTTTAAAAAATCTGGTTCTACTCCAATAACTCCTTCTTGAAGCATCCAGTATTTCCACATTTCAGTTTCATGTAATTTTCCATCGTTACCCTTAATTTTTGCAGTCTTAGGAAGTTCTAACATATTCCAAAAATCTCTTACCCATGGTCCTGCCCCAACAACAATTTGTTCACAATCTATTGTTCCTTTATCTGTTTCTACACCAGTTACTGCTTTACTGTTGCTACCTCTTTTAAAACCTGTAACCTTTACACCTTTGATAACGTTAACTCCATTGCTTACAGATTTTTGTTCTAGTGCTTTAATAGAGTCTTTATTAAATGCATAACCACCTTTTTTTTCATGTAGAACAGATGTTATTCCTTTGGCCTGCCAATCATCAAACATGCCCTTCATATATTTTGTACAATCTTTTTCTCCTTCTATAAATTCTGACTCATAACCAATAGCTTTTTGTTGTTCATAAATTGACGCAACATCTTTATGCATAACTTCAGGAGAAATTTGAAGATAACCCACAGCATTATATTTCCATGCTTTTGGATCACTTTCCCAAACAGAAACAGAGTGAGCCATTAGTTCTCTCATTGCTGGCTGAAAATAATTATTTCTTACAACCCCACATGCAATCCCGCTTGCACCAGCAGCAGTATCATCCTTCTCTAAAACTATTATTTCTCCAGGATTTTTATAAGTCTCTGAAAGCTTCCAAGCAGTGCTTAAACCATGAATTCCTCCACCTATAATTACTACTTTAGCTTTTGTCGGTAATGACATAAATCAAACTTTATTTTTAGTGAAAGTTAAATATATAATTTTTTTTATATATATAAAATATAAGTAATAAATATATTTAGTAAAATTCTATTAGAAACTAAGATTTTTTAAGGTTTGAAGATATAGATTAAATTCATCTATGAATGATTTACTTGGTTTTATAAATTTTTTTCTTTGATCATCTGATGCCTTTTCTAAAAAAAAGAAACCCTTTTCACACGCCTCATTTATCATTAAAGCTGATTTTGGTCTGGATGTCTTAAATAATTTTGTCTTCAATTCCTCAACAGTTAGATGTTCCTCATACTTAAAAGCATGCATAACTAACAACATCATATGATAATGAGATGGAGATTTTCTAAAAAAATAATTACTAGACATATGGGAAAGTTTCATTTGATCCTCCCAAAATTCTAATAAATCTTTAGTTGTTTTTGCCATTAGGATTTTACTCTAGTCTTTTTAGGGTCGAAATGAGGGAAAGTCACTACTTTGGCAGAAATTCTTTTTTGATGACCATCAATTTTACCAACTTCAACTTCAGTACCTAATTCTGAATATTGATTATCAATTCTACATAAAGCTATATTTTTATTAAGAACGGTAGATAAACAGCCACTCGTAATTACTCCTACCTGAGACCTTCCGATATGAACGCAATCACCATGTCCTGCAGCTTCCTTACCAATCAGTTCTAATCCAACAAGTTTTTTTTGTGAATTTAATTTTCTCTCTTTTAAATTATCTTTGCCTATAAAATCTGCTTCTTTAGTTTTTAAGGGAACAGCAAAACCAATACCTGCTTCAAAAGGATCTTGTTGACCATCAAATTCATTACCAAACAAAATTAAACCTGCTTCAATTCTTAATTTATCTAGAGCGGCAAATCCTGCTGGTATTAAACCATCATCTTTTCCAGCTAACATTAGTTTATCCCAAACTTCAGGAGCATGTTTTGGATGACACCATATTTCATAACCAAGTTCACCAGTATATCCTGTTCTTGATACGATTAATGGAATACCTTGAATTTCTTCTACTCTACAAACAGTAAATCTAAACCATTCTAATTCATCAATAGAAGGTTGGGTAGGTGGAGTAAAAATTATTTTTTTCAATATTTCTCTACTTTTTGGTCCTTGAATAGAAACATTACTTATTTGGTCTGTAGAATTTTTTACATTTACTTTATAATTTTTCTTTTTTGCAATTTCTTTTAACCATTCTCCTGAATATTCATCACCACAAATCCATCTGAAACCAGTTTCACTCAGTCTTAATAAAGTACCATCATCAAACATCATTCCATTTTCGTAACACATAGCAGAGTAAACAACTTGACCAACTGAAAGTTTTTTTATGTTTCTTGTCAGAGTATAATTCATTAATTCCTCAGCATCGGGTCCAATGATTTCGAATTTTCTTAATGATGAAAGATCAATTAAAACAGCTTTCTCTCGACACGCAGTATATTCTTCAACTAAACCATGTTTAGTGTAATCATTTGGTAACCAAAATCCCCTAGCATCAATAAAGTTTCGTGTTAATTTTGAAGTTCTATCGTGAAAACCAGAGTTTCTAGTGAGTTTTTTTTCTGAGTCTGTTTTCATTCTAAAAGCAAATGATTTGGAAAATTCTTTTTTTTTGTCATATGTTCTAACAAAGATATCAGTTGGATTCCATGAATTGCAAGGATCAATATCACTAGGACATGCGGTGGTTCCGATTGTTAAATCTTTTAAAGCTTTAAACATTACATAATCTCCCGGTCTAGCGTAAGATTCATCAGAAATTACAGAATTAAGACCTGTAGAAGAAGTGTTAAAAAATAAGTTTATCGCATGCCAACCTTTTTGCTTTTGAACTCCATATTTACTCATTGAGCTTGTTAAGTTATCAGAGCAATTAGGATGGCCGAAGTAACCTACATCTTCATAATATTTAGAAGTGCAAGCTAAATTAAAAGTATCATGTTTACCAACAGTATCTCTTATAACTTCGACAAGTGGCTCATGATCAGTGTCATAAAATTTTGAAAATAATCCTGGACCTGGAAAAGTATTACCCATAAATGTTCTGGTAGTTTGCCAATCAAGTCCTTTTTCAATACCTTTATCAAGTTTTCTAGTATCAAATGCAACAAAGTCTGAACATTGCCTGCCTGCTGGACTAATTATCTGAATGTAATCACCTTCTTTAACTTGATATGAAATACATGTTTGTCTATTTATATTTTTTTCGTAATTAGGCTCAAAAACAGGGTCAGGGATAATAGACAATTCTTTATCTTTAGTAATTTTAGTGCGTTTAATAAATATTGTTAAATCTCCTGAAGGATTTTGATCACTTATCAGCATTTCATTTTTAGGTGCTGAAAAAATTACATAACATTTGTCTTTTGATTTTAATTTTACTTTCTCACCACTAGGCGTATCTTTATCAAAAATAATCGATGATTTAGAATTATTGATATTTAAGTTTCTTTTTTTTAATTGAAGTTTAGTTATTAGAGAACTTTCATCATTATTATTTAATATCTCTTTAATAAAACTTTTTTTAATATTTTCTTTTAAACTTAATATTCCTAATTCAGATTTACCATTTTTATCAAAACAAATTATTTCACAAATTTGATTTCCTTCTTCATTAATTATTTCTATTTGATCATCAGGAAAAATTTGCAAACCTGTTAATCCTCCCATATTAACTGTGTGTCTTTCAACCCCAGGTGGCAATACATTTAGTCCAGGTTCTTTAATATCTAAAGTAGTAGGCATCTTTTATAAATATTTAGAATTATATTATATAAATATCTATGTGTTGACTATCCTATTAGTAAAGCACATAATATTAAGATTAACTAGTACTAGGAGGAATAATGAAAAACAAACTACCGTTAATTATCGGTGCGATTGTTGTCATAGCGGGTCTTGCTTTCTTCATGGGTGGAGGAGACAAATCTGCAAAAAAATCAGGCAGCGATAGTGCTGAACCTATAGTTATTGCAACTCATAACTGGTCAAGCCAAGTGGTTATGGCTCATGTTATTGGAGGAATTTTAGAGACTATGGGTAACAATGTAAAATATGTACCAGCAGATTCACAAGCTGTTTATGAGTCAATTAGAATTGGTGATGTAACATTAGCCCACGAAGTTTGGGAATCAGCTTTTGGTAAATCATTTGATACTGCTAGAGAAAAAGGCGGTGTATTAGACTGGGGTGATCATGAAGCAAGAACAATTGAGGATATGGGTTATCCTGATTGGGCAGCTAAATATTGTCCAGGCCTACCAGACTGGAATGCTTTAAAAAGTCCAGACTGTGCTAAAGCGTTTGCTACACCAGACTCTGGTGGAAAAGGACGTATGTTAGAGGGTCCACAAAGCTGGCATGGAGATCTAATCCCTCAGAGAATAGAAGCTCTTGGATTGGGTGACTTATGGACTGTTAAGTTTGCTGGTGGTGCAGATGCATTATGGGCAGAACTTAAAGCAGCTGAAGCTGAAGGAAGAGGAACTATTATCTTTAACTGGACACCAAACTTTACAGATGGAAAAGGATTTACTTTTATTGATTTTCCACCGTACTATGATGGTTGCAGACCAGTTGATGGTGGTGATGGTAAATGTGGAGCTCCAGATGGTTACTTGAAAAAAGCCGTTAATGAGAACTTCCCAAAAACTCATCCTAATGCAGCAGCAATGTACAAAAAATTATCATTTAACACTAGTCAAATTGGAGCAATGGCTGCTTTAGTTGACGAAGATAAAATGACTCATGAAGATGCTGCTAAAAAATGGTTAGCTGATAACAAAAGTGTTTGGGAGAAGTGGACTAAGTAACCACTTTCTTTAAACCATAAATAAATTAAATTCTCCCCTAGTTTTACTAGGGGGGATTTTTTTTTAAATTTAATATATTTTATTTTTAGATGAAAAAAATTTTAACATATATTTTTTTGAGCTTAATAATTTCAAATACAAGTTTTGCGAAAAAGTCGGGTTGTACAGATGGCGATTGTAATAATGGATTTGGAACCTGGACTTATACGGATAAGACAACTTATGTTGGGCAATGGCAAAATGGTTCAAAAAAAGGAAAAGGTATTGAGACTTGGCCTAACGGGTATGTCTATGAAGGTGAATTTAATGATAGTAAATGGCATGGTGAAGGAACTTTAAAATTTCCTGATGGATCTTCTTACAGTGGAGAATGGAAAAATAATAAGATGCATGGAAAAGGAATTTTTAAATGGTCAGATGGAAAAGTAATTAAGGGAACATGGAAGGAAGGAGATTATGTTAAGTAAGTTTAATCAATTTCCAGAAAGTTTTAAAGGATTGATAGGATTGACATGTTTAACAATAATAATTTTTTTTACTTTTTTAATACTTAATATTTTTTTTGGACCAGATAAAGATGCTGAATTGAAAATTGCTGAACAAAAAAAAGTACAAGAAGAAGCAAATGAATTGATAGCATCATTACCAAGAGGTGTTTTAACATTCTATAAATCTGATAAAGGGCAACAATTATCAGCAGATGAATATAAGATGATTTGCATCAATACAAAAATAATTACACAAAGAGCAATAATGGGAGCCAACATTATTGATAATGACGCATTTGATTTATACACAGCTAATGGTGGAACAACTGGAAAATATTCAGTAAATTGGGACGAAAGTCAGAATAGATGTTTTGCTAAATTTACAGTCAAGCCATTATCTGGTTCTTCCAAATCTGTAACAGTTGAAGGTGAAGCTTTAGGCTTTTTAAAAACTAGTATTGATACAAGGGTTTATTTTATTAAGAATTTTTAATGGAGTATTTAATAATAATAATAGTATAAATATACAGAATATAAATATGACAACAACACCTGTAATTAAATGTGAGTCTGTCTATAAAATATTTGGAGCGAATGCAGAAAAAATGCTTCAAAATTCAAATGGCAATGTAGATGCAAAAATATTTCAAGATGCAGGTTGTATTGTAGGGGTTAACAATGCTTCTTTTGAAGTATCAAAAGGAGAAATGTTAGTTGTAATGGGTTTATCTGGTTCTGGTAAATCAACTTTACTGAGATGTATTTCACGATTAACTGATGCTACAGGTGGAAAAATTTTTATCGAAGGTCAAGACTTGTTAGCAATGAATGATAAGCAATTAATTGAGTTAAGAAGAAGTAAAATGGGTATGGTTTTTCAAAGTTTTGCATTACTTCCTCATAAAACTGTTTTAGAAAATATTGCGTTTCCACTTCAAATTAAAGGAGGTGAAACTGATGACAGTATCAAAAAAGCTATGGAGATGGTTGAATTAGTAGGTTTAAAGGGAAGAGAAAATTATTTTCCTAGAGAATTATCTGGAGGTCAACAACAGAGAGTCGGTATTGCACGATCATTAGCTGTTGAACCAGATATATGGTTTTTAGACGAACCTTTTTCTGCATTGGATCCACTTATAAGAAAAGAAATGCAAGATGAATTTTTAAGACTCCAAGGGGTTTTAAATAAAACAATTCTTTTTATTACACATGACTTTGATGAAGCACTAAGACTTGCTGATAGAATAGCTATTATGAAAGATGGTTTAATTGAACAACTGGATACTCCAGCAAATATTGTTTTGAGTCCAAAAACTGAATATGTGAGAAAATTTACAGAAGAAGTGCCAAGAGAAAAAGTATTAAAGATAGAAGCAATAATGGACAAATCTGTAAATGAAAAAGATAAAAATATGATTAGTGTTTCTAAAGATGCAATTATTGAAACAGTAGCAGAAAAAATATTGAGTCAAGAAAACTCAGTAAACGTTTTAGATGCAAACAATAATATAGTTGGAAGTGTTAAACCATCAAAGATAATTCAAACAGTTTTTAGAACTGGAAAAGAAAAGTCGTAATATTCTATGGAAATAATTAAGAAATATCCAAAAGCTATCCAATGGATCTTTTTATTTATTATTTTTTTTGGTTTGTGTTTTGCCATTCAAATACCAGAGGGGTATGAGTTTGCAAAAGCTGGAACCGAATTTATTGATAAAGATAAGTTAGACCAAACTAAGTACAGTGTTTTTTGGAGATTGCCAGCCTTTATTGCTTGGATGCCAGGATGGATAAATGACTCTGTATACTTTTTATTAAATGAGTGGTTTCCAATTGAATACTTTGACTCCAGTATTCAAGAAACAAAATCTAGACCATTGGTTCTACATATAACAAGATTAATTTCTAGTTCTATGCTTTTTTTAATCCAATTTATTCGTGAAATTTTAATTGGTGGAGTTGATACTATAGTTGCTTTTACAAGTTGGGATTTTTTAAGTGCAAATCCTTGGGCAAAGTTACCAGGTTTACCTTGGACAATTGTTGCTGGTGGAGCAGTCTTACTAGGTTACAAACTTAGTGGAAAAAATTTAGCAATATTTGCTGCGATAACCATGATATTTATTTCTGCTTTCGGCCAATGGAAGCCATCTATGCAAACTTTATCATTTGTATTGGTTGCAGCACCAATTTCTTTTGCTTTAGGTCTTGGTTTTGGAGTTTGGGCATATAGAAGCAAAAGAGTAGAAAATATTTTAAATCCTCTTTTGAATGTTGCTCAAACCATGCCTCATTATTCGTATCTTGTACCAATAATGGTTTTATTTGGAATAGGTGATCATGCTGGAGCAATAGCAACAATTATTTTTGCAACACCTCCAATGGTTAGACTAACTTTACTAGGTCTAAGAAAAGTATCTCCTGAAGTTATTGAAGCAGGTAAGATGAGCGGCTGTACAGATTATCAATTGTTATCTGAAGTTTTAATTCCAACTGCAAGAAGAGATATTTTAATAGGTGTAAATCAAGTTATAATGCAATGTTTAGCAATGGCTGTAATAGCTTCGTTTATAGGTGCAAAAGGTCTGGGGTGGAATTTGCTACTTGCATTAAATCAATTAAGAATTGGTTTGGCACTTGAGGCGGGTGTGTGTATTACTTTGATAGCAGTTTTATTGGATAAACTGTCATTAGCATGGGCAAATAAACAAAAAAACTATTTTGAAAATCCAACAGATTTTGAGAAAAATAAGTATCTTTATATATTTGGTGGAGTTGTTATTGCTGGATATCTACTTTCTTTTATAGGGACCTTCCTTTTTAAAGAAGGTTTTAACTATTTTTTTATTGTTCCGCACAATAAAGGTATTTCTACTGAGGCATTCTGGAATGCAGGAGTAGATTGGGTTTTAGCTAATTTTTTTGATACACTCAAAATTTTCAATACTTGGCTAATAGTAGATGTCTTAATTCCTATGAAAAATGCATTTTTGAGAATGCCAATTGTTGCTACATTTATTTTATTTATGGGTGCAGGTTATATAATTGGAGGAATTAGATCTGCATTAGTTATTGGAAGCTTTACTTTGTTTATAGCTTTAACAGAATGGTGGGATAGAGCGTTAATAACAATGTACATGGCAACTTTTGGTGTTTTAGTTTCAGGAATTCTTGGAATAACAATTGGTACTTTAAGTGCTCAAAATAAAACTAGCTCAAGAATAGCTATAGGTGTGTGTGACACTCTCCAAACTTTCCCATCTTTTGTTTATTTAATTCCAGTTATAATGCTCTTTGGAGTGACAGATACATCTGTTCTAATTGCTGTTGTAGTTTATGCAACAATTCCTGCAACAAGATACACTATTGAAGGGCTAAGAAGTGTACCTTCTGCTTTACATGATGCTGGATCTATGTCTGGAGTAACTCGATTACAAAGATGGATAAAAATAGAACTACCACTTGCGTTTCCACATATGATGTTAGGAATTAATCAAACAGTCGTATTTGCATTATTTATGGTAATCATTGGTGCAATGATTGGAACAACAGATTTAGGCCAGTATATTCTAAAAGCTTTATCTGACAGGCAAGGAACTGGTAATGGCTTAATGTTAGGATTATGTGTTGCTTTTATAGGCTTAGCTGTTGATAATTTAATTAGAACTTGGGCGGATCAAAGAAAAAAACTTCTAGGAATTGAGTAGAATATTATGAAAAATATTTTAATAATTGGTGGCGGAGCCATGGGATCTGCATTTACAATTCCATGCATTGATAATAAGAATAGAGTTACAATAACTGAGCCATATAGTAAAATATTTATAAAAAATCTATCATCAAAAAATAAATTTCACTCAGCCTTAAAGATTAATCTTTCAAAAAAATTAAAATTTAGAAAATTTTCTAGCAACTTATTAAATGAAAAATTTGATTTAATAGTTATTGCGTTAAGCCTATCCGGTATTGATTTTATTGGAAAACAATTAAAAAATTTAAGAGTTAAATCACCAATTTTAGTACTCACAAAAGGCTTAAAATACGAAAAAAAAAATAAAAGAATTTGGACTATCTCTGAGCAACTTATTAAAAATTATAATGCTTCAAATGTTTCTGTGTTAAAAGGTCCTTGCCTAGCTAAAGAACTCGCAAGAAAGAATCAAACGAGTGTAGTTATCGCAAATAAAAATATTAAAATTGCTAAATCTATTGGAAAAATTATTTCTACTAAATATTATTTAACAGAGTATTCAAAAGATGTAGCTGGTATAGAAGTAAGTTCAGCAATTAAGAATATCTATTCCATGATAATAGGTGCTGGCCAAAGTCTAAACTCGTCATCAAACTTATTTCAAAAATCAATACTTGAAATGAAATATTTGATTAAATATTTTAAAGGGAAAAATGAAACGATTTCAGGACTTGCAGGAGTGGGAGATCTGTATGTAAGTGCTGCTGGTGGAAGAAATAGCAAGATGGGTAGTTACCTTGGAAAAGGATTTACTTTTAAATCAGCCAAGAGAAGATTTATGCCTAAAGACACTATAGAAGCAGAGCAGTTAGCAAGAGAGATTGCACCATTTATATTAAAAAAAATTAATAAAAAAAAAATTCCTTTAATGGTCTATTTGCTTAAAGCAATTTTAAATAACAAAAAACTTAAGATCATTTAATTAAATATATATGAAATTTAATTGGAATTATCCAACAACTGTTTGGGTCGGGGAAAACAGAATAAATGAATTAAGAGACGCATGCAAAAATTTAAATCTTACAAAACCATTATTTGTTACTGATAAAGATTTGATAAATTTACCTTTTATCAAAAATATTGTTTCAAAAAATTTAAAAAAATTTGATAATTTTACTATTTTTTCAAACTTTACAGGTAATCCAACTGGTGAGAATGTTGACGAAGGTGTAGAAGAATTCAAAAAAAATAATTGCGATGGAGTTATTGCAATAGGTGGAGGAAGTGCTCTTGATGTTGGAAAAGCGATCGCTTTTATGTCAGGACAAAATAGACCTATTTGGGATTTTGAAGATATCGATGATTATTGGAAAAGAGCAAATGAAAATAAAATTTCCCCAATAATAGCTATACCAACTACTGCAGGCACAGGATCAGAAACTGGGCGAGCTTCTGCGATTATAAATAAAAAAACTGGAGTTAAAAAAATTATATTCCATCCTAAAATTTTACCTTCAATTGTAATTCTAGATCCATCTTTAACAATAGAACTTTCACCAAGACTTACAGCGGCAACAGGTATGGATGCATTAGCACATAATCTTGAAGCATTGTGTGCACCAAATTTTCATCCTATGGCAGAAGGAATAGCTTTAGAGGGAATGAAATTAATCAAAAATTCACTCTTAAAAGCTTTTAAGGATGGAAAAAATATTGAAGCAAGACAAAATTTATTAGCTGCATCATCAATGGGTTCAACTGCCTTTCAAAAAGGATTAGGAGCTATACATTCTTTAAGCCACCCTGTTAATGCACAATTTGATGTTCATCATGGATTATCAAATGCTATTTTCATGCCATATGTTTTAACATTTAACAAATCTTCAATTGAAAATAAGATAATTTCAATTTGTGATTATTTAGATTTAGAAAAAAATTTTGATAGTTTTCTAAAGTGGATATTAGATCTTAGAAAAAATTTGAATATTCCAAACAAATTATCTGATGTCATGGATTGTTCAGATTTGGATTTAGATAAACTATCTTTAATGGCCTTTGAAGATCCATCGACAACTGGAAATCCAAAAAAAATCTCTAAGGAAGATCTTAAGTTAATGTATCAACATAGTATCTCAGGAGAGCTATTTAAATGAAAAAACTATTAATTGTTGAAGGAAATTTAAGTGAGGAAAATAACAAATTTTCGGCTGAGGGGATTCAAACCCATACTGAAAGTTTAAAAGATAGTCTAAATTATTATACAAAAGATTTACAATTTGACGTCATAAATCCTTCATCTGATAAAAGCCTAGAATCAACAAAGAATAAACTTTCAATATATGATGGATTAATTTGGGGAGGGAGTAGTTTAAATATTTATAACGATACACCTGAAATTAGAAGACAAATTGGATTCATGAAAGAATGCTTAAAAAAAGTAAGAAATATCCTAGCTATTTGTTGGGGTATGCAAGTAGCAGTAACAGCTGCAGGAGGTGAGGTTAAGAAAGCAGATGATTCCCATATAGGAATAGCAAATGAAATTATTATTAATGAAAACGGATTAACTCATCCAATTTATAAAGATAAAGAAAAAATATTTAATTCACCAGCATTTAACTTTGATGAGGTAAGGACTTTACCTAGAAATGCAGTTTGTTTGGCTTCTAATAAAATTAATAAAGTACAAAGTATTTATTTTAAAGTTAATAATACCAATGTTTGGGGTTTACAATATCATCCAGAAATAACTTATGAAAAAATGATAAGTTTAATTGAGTTTAGAAAAGATAGATTAATAAAAAGTAGAAAAGTTTTTGAAAGTGAAAAAGATGTTGAAAATCACATATCTTTTATAAAAAAAGAAATTTTAAAAGCTAATAAGCAAAAAAGAATGGTTGAGTTAAGAAACTGGCTTAACTATTTAAATTAAAATAAACCTTCTATTTCGCCTTTTTTATTTAATTTAATAGAGTCAGCTGCTGGAACTCTCGGTAAGCCAGGCATTGTCATGATAGCCCCACAAACAACAACTATAAATTCAGCACCTGATGAAAGTCTAATTTCTCTTAAAGGTAAAGCATGTCCGGTTGGAGCTCCTTTGAGACTTGGGTCTGTGGAAAAACTGTATTGAGTTTTTGCTATACAAATAGGCAGATCACTATATCCAGACTCCTCAAAACCCCTAAGCTGTTCTCTAATTTTGGTGTCTGCTATAACTTCATCGGCTCTATAAATTTCTTTAGCAATAGTTTCGATCTTTTTAAAAAGAGGAGTTTTGTTTTCATATAAAAATTTAAATTTAGTATTATTTTTTTCACATAAATCAGCTACTAGAGTTGCTAAATCTTTTGTGCCTTCCCCACCATTTGCCCAATGGGTACATAGACTAGCTTTAACACCTAAACCATCACAAAAACTTATTAAAGCTTTTACCTCTTTATCAGTATCTTTAATGAAATGATTTACAGCTATTGCAACGGGTAGGCCAAATTTTTTAACATTTTCAACATGTCTTTGAAGATTCACTAATCCTTTTTTAAGTGCATCAACATTTTCATTTTTTAAATCATCTTTTGCGACACCTCCGTGCATTTTAAGAGCTCTTATTGTTGCAACAATTACAACACAGCTTGGTTTAAGATCTGATTTTCTACATTTAATATCAAGAAATTTTTCAGCACCTAGGTCAGCTCCAAATCCAGCCTCTGTTACAACATAGTCTGCAAGTTTTAGGCCAGCTTTTGTTGCTATAACGGAGTTACATCCATGAGCAATATTTGCAAAAGGTCCTCCATGAATAATTGCAGGATTATTCTCTAATGTTTGAGTTACATTTGGTCTAATTGCATCTTTAAGCAAAACAGTCATAGGCCCTTGAGCTTTTAAATCTTTTGCAAAAATAGGTTTTTTCTCTCTTGTATAAGCCACTGTAATATTGCCAATTCTTTTTTCTAAATCTTCAAGATTATTTGCTAAACAAAAGATAGCCATTATTTCAGAAGCAACCGTTATATCAAATCCATCTTCTCTAGGAAAACCGTTTGCTACGCCACCTAAATTTATATTAATAGATCTAAGGGATCGATCATTCATATCCATAACTCTCTTCCAAACAATTCTTCTTACATCGATATTCAATTTATTACCCCAATAGATGTGATTATCAATTAATGCAGATAAAAGATTGTGAGCTGATGTTATTGCATGAAAGTCACCTGTGAAATGTAGATTTATTTGCTCCATTGGTACAACCTGGGCAAATCCACCACCAGCAGCACCACCTTTCATACCAAATGAAGGACCTAAACTTGGCTCTCTTAAACAAACAATAGATTTTTTTCCAATTTTATTTAATCCATCATTTAAACCTACAGATGTCGTAGTTTTTCCCTCACCAGCTGGTGTTGGAGTTATAGCGGTAACTAAAATTAGTTTTCCATCAGGTTTATCCTTTAATGTATCAAGATACTCCAAGTTAATTTTTGCGATATGTCTTCCCATTGGACTAAAAGCAGTACTTTCATCTGGTACATTAACTTTAGCCAATATATCGTTGATTGGTCGCATCCTAGCTTCTCTTGCTATTTGGATATCTGATTTTACTTCACTCATTAAAAGTCCTTTATAAATATTAAAAAGCTGGTCGATTAGTATCTCTTTTTATAGCCTTTGGAAATATCTAAAAATTATATATAAAAAAAATATGAACTATTTATATTCATTATTATAAAATTTATTCATGCAAAAATACTCAATATTTAATCTGATTAAAAATGCTTTTTCCAATCATCAAAAATGGGATTTAGCTTGGAAAGACCCAACTCCTAAAAAAGAGTACGATGTTGTCATTATTGGAGGAGGAGGCCATGGCCTAGCAACTGCATATTATTTAGCAAAAGAGCATAATATTACAAATGTTGCCATTATAGAAAAGGGATGGATTGGTGGTGGAAATGTTGGACGTAATACAACAATAATTAGATCAAATTACATGCATGATGATAATGCATTGTTTAGTGAATTTGGAATGGATCTTTGGAGAAAGATGAGCCAAGATTTAAATTATAATGTGATGTTTTCCCCAAGAGGGATTATTAACTTAGCTCATTCAGATGCACAAATGAATGTTTATGCAAGACGAGGAAACTCAATGAGATTGAATGGTATTGATGCAGAATTATTAAACAGAGAACAAGTAAGAGAAATTATTCCAATGGCTGACTTTTCTGAGAATGTCAGATTTCCAATCTTTGGTGGACTCATGCAGCCTAGTGCAGGAACAGCAAGACATGATGCGGTAGCATGGGGTTATGCAAGACAAGCTGATTCTATGGGTGTTGATATAATTCAAAATTGTGAAGTAATAGGTTTTGATATTTCAGGAGGAAAAGTAAAAGGTGTTCGAACTTCTAGGGGAGATATTAAGGTTAAAAAAATTGGATTATGTGTTGCTGGCAGTACTAATATTTTAGCTGACAAACTTAATATGACTTTACCTATTGAAACTCATCTTCTTCAAGCATGTGTTTCAGAACCAGTCAAACCAGTTTTAGATAAAGTCGTTACTTTTGGTGCTGGCCATTTTTATATAAGTCAATCAGACAAAGGTGAAATGGTTATGGGTGGAGATCTAGATGGATATAATAGTTACGCCCAAAGAGGAAATTTACCGACACTTCAACATGTGCTTACTGAAGGAATAGCAATGATGCCATTCTTAAGTAAATTAAAAATGCTTAGGACTTGGGGTGGAATTATGGATATGTCGATGGATGGCTCACCTATTATTGACAAAACTCATATTGAAGGTTTGTATTTAAATTGTGGTTGGTGTTATGGTGGATTCAAAGCTACTCCAGCATCTGGTTGGACATTTGCACATACTATTGCTCAAGATAGAGTTCATGAATTAAACGCAGGATATAACCTAAATAGATTTAATTCAGGTCACTTACTTGACGAAAAGGGTCTTGGCACAAAAACTTGGATTTCATAAATGCTTCATATTAAATGTCCACATTGTGGAATGAGATCACAAAATGAATTTTCTTATGGTGGTGATGCAACTGTTAAAAGACCTGAGCTAGGTAAAGAAATATCTGATCAAGACTGGGATAATTTTGTCTACAATAGAAAAAGTTTAAGAGGAAAACATTTAGAATTATGGCAACATTTATCAGGATGTAGACAATGGATAAAAGTTGAAAGAGATACCGCTACTCATGAAATATTTAGAACATTAAAAGCTAATGAGGATAATTCGTAATGGATCAAAACTTTAGATTATCAGATGGTGGTTTAATAAATAGAGATAAGAAGTTATCATTTAAGTTTAATAATAAAACTTATTATGGTTATGAAGGAGATACTCTAGCCTCAGCTTTAATAGCTAATGGAGTTCATTTAATTGGTAGAAGCTTTAAATACCACAGACCAAGAGGTTTTTTTGGTGCTGGAGTCGATGAGCCATATGCAATGGTGCAGCTATATAGAAATGGTGAAACTGAACCAAACATAAAAGCCACAGAACAGGAGCTTTTTGAGGGTTTAAAAGCAACAAGTGTAAATTGTTGGCCAAGTGTTAACTTTGATATCGGAGCAATAAATAACTTTTTAAAAATATTTCTTCCTGCTGGATTTTATTACAAAACATTTATGTGGCCAAAAAGTTTTTGGTATAAAGTTTATGAACCTTTTATTAGGAAAGCAGCAGGTCTTGGTGTTGCATCAATCAAACATGATAAAGAAAGATATGAACATAAATATGAATATTGTGACTTATTAATTGCTGGTTCAGGACCATCAGGTTTAGCAAGTGCATATGCTGCAGCAAAAAATGGGGCACGAGTAATTTTAGCTGAAGATAAAGCTAGATTTGGTGGAACACTTCTTACAAGTGAAGTAAATATTGGAAATAAATCAGGTAAAGAGTGGGCCGAAGGAATAATTGCTGAACTTAAAGAAATGCCTAACGTAACAGTTAAAAATAGATCTCAGGTTTTTGGCTATTACGATCATAACATGTTAGTGATGTCTGAAAGAATTAGTGATCATCTTTCAAAGACAAAAAAATTTCATCCAAAACAAAGACTTTGGTACATTAGAGCAAAAGAAGTTCTTATTTCTTCAGGATCAATTGAAAGACCAATAGTTTTTGGTAACAATGATACCCCAGGAGTAATGCTTTCATCAGCAGCAAAAGAATACCTAAAAGTTTATGGAGTATTAGTTGGAAGAAACCCTCTAATTTTTACTAACAACGATAGTGGATATGAAACAGCAATTGAATTTAAGAAAAATGGTGTTGATCCAACTATCTTAGATACAAGAAAAGATCCACAATCTGAAATAATCGATGAAGCAAAGAATTTAGGAATAAATATTAAGTTTTCATATGTAGTAGTAGCTGCTCAAGGATATAAAAAAGTAAAATCAGCTGATATTGCAAAAATTTCAGATGATAAAGAGCAACTTGGATCAGTAGAAAATATTAAGTGTGACTGCATTTGTGTCTCTGGTTTTTGGACACCAACAATTCACTTAGCTTCACAATCTGGAAATAAAACAAAATTCAACGAAGAAATTGATGCATTTGTTCCAGGAACATCGAAACAAAATGAAACAACATTGGGTGCAGCGAATGGATCTTATACTTTAGAAGAGACTTTAAAAAACTCTTTTGAAACAGCTTATGATCTATCAAAAAAAATCACTAACAATGATAATAAAATTTCTTTACCAAATGTTGTTGAAAAAAAATCAACAACACACGATAAATTTTGGTGTGTGCCATTACCCAAAGGAAAGAATTATAAAAGATTTTTAGATTTTCAAAATGATGTTGCAGTTTCTGATATAGAAATTGCATTAAAGGAGGGCTATCGATCAATAGAACATGTAAAAAGATACACCACTCTTGGAATGGCTACTGATCAAGGCAAAACTAGTAACTTAAATGGTTTGCAATTAGTATCGAATATTGAAAATAAAGTAGTACCAAATGTTGGTCACACAACTTTTAGACCTCCTTATACGCCAGTTTCAATAGGTGCAATTGTTGGAAGAGAAATAGGAAAACATTCAAAACCTACAAGAAAATCTCCAATGCATAAATGGCATGAACAAAATAATGCGATATTTGTAGATGCAGGTGTGTGGTTAAGACCAAGATATTATAAACAAGGAAATGAAAATTTATTTGAAGCGTCTAAGAGAGAAGCAAAAAATGTGAGAACAAATGTAGGTGTATGTGATGTAACTACCTTAGGTAAAATAGATATTAAAGGACCAGATGCAGCAGAACTACTTAATAGAGTTTATACAAATGCTTGGCTAAAGTTACCAGTGGGTAAAGCAAGATATGGCGTGATGTTAAGAGAAGATGGAATTGTTATGGATGACGGAACAACTACAAGAATTTCAGAAAATCATTATCATATGACAACTACTACCGCTCAAGCTGCAAACGTTCTCTCACATTTAGAATATTATTTGCAATTAGTTTGGCCAGAGTTAAATGTAAATGTAGTTTCAACCACAGAACAATGGGCAGGTGCAGCAGTTGCAGGACCTAAATCTAGAGATTTATTACAAAAATTATTCCCAAAATCTGATGTTTCAAACGAAGGGTTACCTTTTATGGGCTATATTGAAGGAGACTTGTTTGGTGTAAAAGCTAGAATTTTTAGAATTTCTTTCTCAGGTGAGCTTGCATATGAAGTAAATGTTGAGTCTGATAATGGAAACTTTATGTGGGAAAAAATTATGGAAGTTGGAGAAGAATTCAAAATCCAGCCATATGGAACTGAGGCATTATCAACTCTTAGAATTGAAATGGGTCATGTTGCAGGATCTGAGTTAGATGGAAGAACAATTCCTTATGATAATTCTCTTGAAGGTTTATTAAGTAAAAAGAAAGACTTTATTGGCAAAAGATCTTTAACTAGAAAAGCATTTATAACTGAAGATAGACAAAAAATTGTTGGGGTAGTTCCTTTAGATAAAAAAACAAGTATTCCAGAAGGGTCACATTTAGTTAAAGACTCGAATGCACCATTGCCAAATCCAAAATTAGGTTACATCTCAGCTTCATGTTGGAGTGTTGAACACGATAATCCATTTTCTCTAGCAATACTAAAGAATGGGAAAAATATGATCGGTGAAAAGTTATTTGTAATGTCGCCTCTTAAAAATAAAGTAATTCCAGTTGAGATTGTTTCTTCTCACTATGTTGATCCAAAAGGTGAAAGGGTTAGATCATGAGTTTAATATCAGCCTTAGCAAATGTCCATTCAATAGGTCAATTTGGTGATCACGAAGACAAAAATGATAATAATCTTTTAAAAATTTCTGAAATAAAAAACTTACTGATAGTTCAAATAGCTCAGTATAAAAATTCTACAGTTTCTTTTGAAAATATTGACATTGATGGTTTAAGATTAAAAGATAAGCCATTAAACGTATCAAATAATAATGATACCAGAATTTTATGGAATGGTCCAAAAAATTGGCTTTTGGTTTCAACAAAAAATGATTTACTTAAAAATATTTCACAAAATTTTAAAGAAACAGATTTTGCTGTAACTAACTTATCTCATTCAAGAGCTATAATTCAAATAGAAGGACAAGCCTCAAAAGAAGTTTTGAAGAAAGGGTGTCCTTTTGATTTTAATAATCTAGAAAAAAATAATTCTATAAATTCTACATATAATGGAATAGCAATCACTATTGACATGTTAGAGGATAATCCAACTAAAGTAAGATTGTTTGCTCTTAGAAGTTTTGGAGAGTCTTTGTATCATTCAATAACTGATGCATCTTTAGAGTTTGGTTATAAATCAATTTAAACATCTCAATCTCTTGTAGCAATATAAACACCTATTGTAGTTATTAGAAATCCTATCAAATCTAAATTTGTTAAATTCTCATTTAAAAATAACCAAGCCATAAAAGCAGATGTAGCTGGTATTAAAAAAAATATTGAAACAGTTTTACTTGCTGAATTATTTTTAATCAAATACATCAATATTGTAAAAGCCCCAAATGATACTAGAAATATTTGATGACTCATTGCTATAATGAATGTTTTAGTGAAATCAATATACGGTTCAGCAAAAAGTATTATAATCACTACATGAAAAAAACACCCACCAACTGCTTGATAAAAATTACTTACTGATAAAGGTAAATTATTACTTAATTTTTTTTGCCAAATAGTTGATGAAGTGATTGCAATTAAAGCTACTATTGTTGCAATCAAACCTATTAATGGTATTTTCGAACCAACATCTAAACCTAAAACCAATACTGCACCCACAAATCCAAGAAAAACTCCAACCCATTGTTTCATAGTTACTTTTTCACCCAGTATGGGTCCACTAAGTGCATTGGTCAAAACAGGCTGAAGAGTGACTATTAAAGCTGCAATTCCAGTAGGCATGCCAATTGAAATTGAATAAAACACCCCACCCAAATACAATCCATGAAAAAGAACCCCACTTAAAACAGACTCAATTAAATTTTTTCTTTTAATATTTATTGAATGTTTTGAATAAATGGAAAAAAGGTAAAACCCAATTGCTACAAAAAAAAATCTAAATGCTAAAGCTGAAAAGGGATCACTATTATCTATAATTGGCTTGGTGGTAATAAAGGCTGAGGACCATAACAATATAAATATTAGTGGGAATATTCTGACCATTTCAGGTTTTATAGATCATTTATTCTTACTTTCATTGGATAAATTTAGTTTAATTTACTTATGAAATATGCGAGCATAATTACTACCTTGAGTTGTATTCGAAAATGTATAAGATTCTTCTCAATTGTGATTAACAAAAAATGATTTTGAAATGAAATTTAGATTTATTAAAATATTAATGTTTATAGTTTCGTTTTTCTTTTTGACTGGGTTTTTCCCTGTTTTTTCTATACTTGGTCCTGGTTTAACAGCTTTTACATCTGGTAATGTTTACAAAGCTGGAGCTCAATATATGATTAATAAAAGAATTGAAGATGCAACTGGAAAAAACTCTCTAACTTTTGTCAAAGATAAAATTGAAGAAAACAATGATAATAAAGATTTAAATAAAAAACTTATGCTTCTAGTTGAAAAAAGAATAAAACTCACAAGACAAAAACTAAACCTTAAAAATATCAATCAGTAATTTTTAAATAAATTAAATGTTTTTGTTTGCTTTCTTTACACCATAATTCATAACTTTCACACATTCTCCATAAATGATCAAAAGCTCTTTGAGACAATTCTAAAGGAAAATGACTTTTTGCATAATATAATTCAGGAAATTGAATAAGTTGTTTAATCATCATATCTTTTTGAACATAAAGTAACTTAATTGTTTCGTCTGGTATCTTTTTTTTAGTTTTAAGATCAATAAAATTATTCTTTTTCAAGTTTTCAATCCATTTGTCATGAAATTCACCACTACTTATTTCTTTGTATTCAGGTGTTCCAATGAATGACTCAAAAGCATTAATATTTGAAAAATCAGGATTTTTTTTTTTAATTTGACAAATTTTTGAATATATAAATTCTGCTACGTATAATACGTAAGGTTTTTCTTTAGATGACATTATCTATTATTATATTTTTTCATAGCTGAATTAGCTAAGATCAAATTAGGATCTAAAAATATTTTTGATGATTTAATTGTTTTAAATGATTTAAATGCGAAAATAGCTATTGGCAATTCAGTACAACCAAGAATTATTTTTTTACATTTCTTTTTTATTAAATAATTAATGGCAGGTTTTATAATCTTACTAGCTTCTTTTACTTTTCCCATTTTTACAAATTTAATAGCCTTGTTAACAGAATTATTTTGATTTTTTTTATTTGGAAAAACTAAATTATAGTTGTTATCGAAAAATTTATTGTAAACACCAGTTTTTAAAGTGCCTTCAGTAGCAAGTAGACCAATACTTGAATTTTTTTTACATGTTTTTTTTGTAAAATTAAAAACCTCTTTTGGCATGTTAATTATAGGTAAATTAATTTTTTTCTGCAAATCTTCATACCAATAATGTGCTGTATTACACGGTATAACTATAAATTTACATTTACTTTTTTTAAGAACTTGACATCCTTTAATTAAACTTTTTAAAACTAATAAATATTTTTTTTGACTTTTTTTGTTATTTTTTTTATTTGATAAATTCCCGGTTTGAACACCTATTGACTCGGGTCTTCCTGGAATATTAGATTTATTATAGAGTATGAATAGGGGGTAATCTTGATCAAATTTCCCTCTATATAAGATTGCTAACTTATTACAAAAATCAAGACCTGCTTGAGTTCCCATTCCACCTAAAATACCAATCATATATAAATTATATTTTTTTGTTTGTTGTAGAATAGTTCATTGGCTATAAAAATAAATCAATTCTTAAATTAAGAACTAAAAATGATTATAGCCAATAAATGATAGTGTGAAAATTATGCAGTTTTTAAGTTAACTGCTGAAGGACCTTTAGGACCATCTTCAACATCGAAAGTCAAAGCTTGACCCTCATCTAAACCGTTCATACCAGCATCTCTTACTGCTGAAACATGTACAAACACATCTTTTTCTTTATCTTCTCTTTCAATAAAACCAAAACCTTTGGTTGGATTGAACCACTTTACTTTACCTTGTAGACTCATATTTATCTTCTTACTTTTTGTTGTATTAATTTATTACTTATAATTAAGTAATTTTAGCTTTCTTTAGAATTTAGAAGGTTTTGTCAACTAAATAGATGTTTTTGGGACTTTTTTTATACTAATCGTTGTTTATCTGTTTAGTTAAATAGATAGAATTTATATCCTCTTTATAATGTGCGAAGGGCTCACAAGGAGCAAAATCACATTTTTTAAATAATTTTCGTGCTGGTTCAAAAAATTTACCTGCACCCGTTTCTATACTTAATCTTTTTATATTTAATTTCTTAGCCTCAAAGATTAAATGGTGAATTACTTGTATACCATTACCTTTGTTTCTGTAATTGTCGTGAATCCGAATTGATTTAAATTCTCCGTGTTCTTTTGTAAGGAATTTCAAAGCACCACAGCCAAATAACTTTTCCTCTTGCCATAGACTCCAAAATTTAATTGATGGAGTTTTAAGACCAGGTATGTCAAGAACATGCGCACTTCCTTCAGGGGATGCAGCTTTTAATTCTATAAAATGTTTTATCAAAAGCTGATTAACTTCAGGATGATCAAAATTTCCTTCTATTGATTTAAGCATTTAAAGTAAAGTTGTTATATGACCCATTTTTCTTTTTTCTTTTATTTCTTTCTTTAGATAATCAAAAAAAAATTCATTCTTACCTAGTTCTAAATTTTTTCGATAAGGTTCAATTTGGTTGCCAATTAAATTTACCATTTTAGCATTTGATAATTTTTTTAACGCAACTTTTTCAAGCGAGCATACAGCTCTTACATGATTTTCAAATTGACTTACATTATAAGCATTAATAGTTAAATGGCCAGAATTATGAACTCTTGGTGCAATTTCATTTACGTATAGATTTTCATTTCTATCAATAAAAAATTCTACGCACAATGTACCAATGTATTTAAGTTCTTCTGCAATCATGATAGCCCAATCTTTTGATTGATCTAAAATTTTTTTACTAATTTCAGCAGGTATAAATGAATATTTTAGAATTTGATCTTGATGGGTATTTTCTATTGGATCATAGATCTCAAAATTATTATTGCCATACCTTGTTATTATAACAGAAATTTCTTTTTTTAGCTTTACTAGCTTTTCTAGTATGTAGCCTTTAGAAAAATCTATATTTAATGAATTTATATCTTCAGCTGTTTTGATTGGATACTGACCTTTTCCATCATAGCCCATTGTAGTAGTTTTCAAAATTCCTGGTAAAAAATCTCCCAATGTTTCAATATCAGATTTTTTTTCTATAGACACATATCTTGTTGTTCTTATATTTAGTTTATTTACAAAATCTTTCTCGGCAATTCTATGCTGTATAAGTCTGTTAACTGATGGTTTTGGCAAAACAGGTTTTAATTTATTCATTTCATTAAGAGTTTCATAAGGAATATTTTCAAATTCATAACTAATAACGTCAACTTTGCTAATAAATTCTAATATTTTTTGTTTATCATCGTATCCTCCAAAAATAAATTCATCACAAAAATTTTGTGCTGGAGCATCTTTATCATCTGAATAAACGACTGTTTTAATATCTAATTTTTTTGCTGCTGATGACATCATGCTACCTAATTGACCTCCACCAATGATTCCGAGATTTTTTACTGTCATCCTTTTATTATTTTGGATTTTTCTTTACTGACTTGGTTTGAGATAATCGCCAATTTTTTAATTTTTTCTTAATGACTGGATTACTATTTGCAAGAATTGAGGCAGCTAATAAAGCAGCATTAATTGCTCCATCCTCTCCTATTGCTAAAGTTCCCACTGGAATACCTTTAGGCATTTGTGCAATAGATAAGAGGCTATCTAGACCTTTTAGTTTTTTACTCTCAATCGGAACGCCTAAAACTGGAATTGTTGTTAAAGCTGAAATCATGCCCGGAAGATGAGCAGATCCTCCAGCACCAGCAATTATTACACCAATATTATTTCTATCTGCAGAACTTGCATATTCAAACATTCTATTTGGGGTTCGGTGAGCTGATATTATTTTTGTTTCAAATTTAATACCTAAGTTTTTAAGTATTTTAACAGCTAATTTCATAGTTTTATAGTCAGATTGACTACCCATAACAATGGAGACTTTGAGTTTTTTAATATTTTTCATGATATAGTAAGCTTAATCTTTATTTCAAAATTAAATAATAAATTCAATAAAATAAATAGTATTTAAAAAACATATTGGTATGCTTAATTATTATTCATCAAAATGAAATTTAAAATAGATAATTTACAATACTGCAATTGGTCTAGAAAAATTTTTGAAATTAATAGAGAGGCTGGGCTTGATGCAGTGCATGTGACAATAGTATATCATGAGGATTTTGATGAACATTTGAATGAAATCCAAAAATGGAAAAAATTATTTGAAGAAAACTCAGATTTAATTTTTCTTGGAAACAATTTTAAGGACATTGAGAAAGCTAATAAAGAGAAGAAGACAGCAATTTTTTTTGGATTTCAAAATTGCTCACCTATTGAGGATGATATTAATTTAGTTGAAAAAGTTCATGAACTTGGATGTAGATTTATGCAACTAACTTATAATAATCAATCCTTACTGGCTACTGGATGTTATGAAAAGATTGACAGTGGTGTAACAAACTTTGGCCGTGAAGTAATAAAAGAAATGAATAGAGTAGGTGTTGTTATAGACATGTCTCATTCAGCAGAGAAAAGTACTTTTGATGCCATAGAAATAAGTGAAAAACCAATTGCTATAACTCATGCTAACCCATCATTTTGGCACGCCGCTAAAAGAAATAAATCTTCAGAATTATTAAAAACTTTAAGTGATAGTGGTGGTATTCTAGGTTTATCTCTTTATCCACATCATTTAAAAAATAATACAAATTGTACTTTGGAAAGTTTTTGTGAAATGATAGCCAGAACAGCTGAGGTTATGAGTGTAAAAAATATTGGAATTGGTTCTGATCTTTGTTTAAATCAACCAGATGAAGTTGTTGAGTGGATGAGAAATGGAACTTGGTCTAAAAGTAAAAATTATGGAGAAGGATCAAAAAATAAACCAGGTTTTCCAATTCAACCAAAATGGTTTGAAGATGCAAGAGGTTTTAAAAATTTAGAAACAGGTTTAAAAAAAGTTGGATTTTCAGAAACCGAGACTAATGGAATACTTGGTAACAATTGGTATAATTTTTATAAAACTATTTAGAAATGAATATAGAATTAAGAGATCCCAATGTCATTATGAAGCTTTCAAGGCTGGGCTCATTTCACCAATCTAGATTATCTTTTTTAAGAAGTTTTTTAAATGAATTTAAAGATTGGGATTATAAAAGAGATTTATTTGATTTAGATGAAGATGGATATGGTACAGCAGTATATTCTTTCAAAAAAAATAGCAGAGTTTATTCTTTAATTTGTTACGCCAACAAAATTAATGATGATGAAAGATCAGATAGAGTAATAGCAACCAAATGGGATGCAGCTTTTACATTGCATGATGGTGTGCCTTTAAAAGAAGATATTGAAAGATTAAGAAATGAAGTTCCAAAACAAGAAGTTGGTAGACTTTCATATAAAGAATTAACATTATCTAGAGCAAATAAATCTGTAAGAGTATTTGATCATGTTGTTGAAAGTTTAAGTAATGGATCGCAACCAAATTTAGACTTACTTGAAAAAGTGGGATATTTGTACAGAACAACAGCAGTATATGGATCAGGTAAGTTTGGTTTAGCAGACCGATTTAGAATTAAAAATAGAGAAGAAATTAACGGACCATTTAGATTAGAGATGATGCTAGTTTATCTAGTTAGACAATTTACATTTGATCAAGTTAATCACGTAGCAAAAAATAGAAATCCTAAATCAGCTGTTAAACTTGATCCAAAAATTTGTAGAAATTTGGGAATTGGAAATTCAACTGGATTAGGGATGGCCCCATTTATTGTTAATCATCCAACATTACTTAATAATTGGATACTTAGTAGAGAAAGGGCACTCAAAAAAATTAGAGAAATTAAAATTGCTGAAACTAAAGATATAAGTTTGTTTAAAGAGTGTGTCAAAAATTCTCTTAAAAATATTACTAGTTGGAACACAGAGAGTGAATATCAACTTAAAAAAATAAAGCTTTTACTTAAAGATGTAAGAAAATTTATTCATTTTCTAGAAAATGAATTTGATTTTAAAAAAGATTATCCATTTAATGAAATTTACCTTTGGCTAGAGAAAGAAACTTGTGAGGAGTGTATTGAGTATATTGTTTCAATAATGATGGAACCATTTGGCGAAATAGTTCAGCCTTTAATTAGTCAAATGAGCTCAGAAGAAGAAAAATACTTTAATATTCCTACTGAGCGAAATGTAGAAGATTTGAAGAAAATTTTAGAAAATAAGTATTCAGATATTCTAAAAATTGATTTTAATAAAAAAGATAGTAATCAAAAATTTTGGTTTATTTCAAAAAATAAAGAAGAACCAAGATTAGCTAATCGTTTTGAAGAGAGTGGTGCAGATTTAGAACAACCTCTAGCAATAGCGAGAGATATAAAAAAACTATATGAAAGACTATTGTCTTTGAAAAATAATTTGAAAATTAATCAGTTTTTAATTGATAATTCTGATTTAAGACATGTTGTAAGACGAGCTTTTATTATTGAAAATTTTCCATATTCAGAAATTCAAGACAATACTATAGGAGAAAATATAATACCAATTGATATGCTGCGATTGAAATTATCTTTTTTTGGAGCTCTAAAATTTGACCCAAGATCTGACAAATGGCTGAGAATATGTATGTTTCAAGGTGCACCACTTCCAAATGAATTAAAAGATTATGATGAGCAATGGGTTTATAAAACCTTCTCTTAAATTATGAAATCTTTAAGTGAAATTGAGACAACAGTAAAAAGAGCAAGTCGAGCTGCTGGTTATTCGTGGGGCATAGCTGAAGAGGTTGGAAAATCTATAAGATTATCTGAATTATTTGGTTTTCCAGGAATTAGAGACCTTAATCAATATTATCAAAATAAAAAAAAAGAAAATTTTGATGATGTAAAATTAATCAATAAATTTAACAAATCAAATGGGTTATCTTTTTGTCCAATTACTTTAGGAGTAAATTTTATTGATCAAATTAAGAACATAGAAACTTTAAAAAAGTGTTCAGTTGAAAAATTAGCTTTCCCATTATTACTTTTGCCTTTTTTAAGTAGAGGTTCAGAGATTATTGGAAAAAAATTATTATTTTCATTTGATGATAATCAATTTTTATTAAATTTTAATGTAAGTATTTCCTCAAATTTTTGGAATAAAGAGACTCCAATATTAGCAAATCAAGTAGAAATAAGTTTTTTAAATAATGAAGATAATTTTTCTGATAACGATTGGAAAAACCTTTACAAACTTGCTGAGGATACTTTTGTTGAGGAAACAGATAGTTTAAAGGAGGGTGCTGCTGGCGCTGGTTTGACTGACAATGATTGAAGATGAAGAAATCGAGAAAAATTTAAGAGATTTAGATAATATATGTGATGAATGCAAAGAAGAAGATGAAAGTGTTTCCCAAAATTTAATTCTTATGGGATTTAAAATATGCAAATCTTGCAGGACTTCTAAAACTATTTTTCCAATTTAAATATGATTAACTGGCAGCACATTCATTCTGCTCATGACAAAAGAAATTGATAAAAAAGCTATAATTAAGAAAGATAAAAACACTATTCCAAATGATTTGAAGTTTGATTTAAGATTTAAAACTTGTTTTGTAGAGATTATCAGTCCAGCGAAAATCCAAAATTGAGTTAAGAAAATTATTGGTATCATTAAGTCGGGAGTGACAGCAAAAAATCTTAGTAAACCAGGTGCATGAGCAAAACCAACTGCGGTTAAAACTTTTTTAAAAGGAACTTTACTTTGTTTATCTGGAAATAATTTTACACCAATAACAAATATAAAAATCGCCCAAATAAACCATGTTAAAATTGCTGTTAGACCAGACATTGCTACAGCTGTTTTAATCACAGTATTGGCTGCAACAGCTCCTGCTATCCCATCTAAAATCATAATCAAACCTGCAAAATATATTGAGGCTTCACCAAAATTTTTATTATCACTATAAAGAGATTTATCTAATTTTATAGATTTTAAAATTATACCAAGAAACTCACCAAACATTTATTTTTTTTTATTTTTTTGTTCTTTGTATGAAACAATTAATGGAAAGAGTATTAAAGCAATAGTTATTATAATGCAAATTGCAATTAGGAAACCTTTAGTCATTTAGAGTTTGAAAAAGGGGAGTTTTACTCCCCTTTATTAAATTAGCCTTTTACTACTTCTCTTGTATTCGCATTGAATGATTCCTTAAATGGAATATCAACTATTACTGCATCTACTGGTGTACCCGCTTTGTCAGAATATTTTTCAGGTAGATGAACTTTATACTTAGTACCAACTTTACCCTTAGGAAATCCGTTTGGATTTAATGTTCCATCAAAAGGAACATATCCCATTGCAATATTAGTTTTTTTCTCTGGATGATACCAAGGAGAAGTTAGGAATCCTACAGGATCTCCTCCATCTTCATTTGAGATTAACCAAAAATCTGGTGCATAATCTTCAATTGGTTTTCCTCCCAATTCAAGACCTACCAATTGTAGCTTATAGGGTTTTTTTCCAGCTTTAAGTTCATCTTTCATTTTTTCTAGAGCAGCTTTACCAACATAATCAGCTTTCTTATTCCATTCTCCTTTACCAGATAATGAAACTTGGTAACCTAAATTACATTGGAAAGGATTATGTTGTTGATCCATATCTTGTCCCCAAGAAAGAATTCCTGCTTGAATTCTTCTATGATGAGCCGGCGCTATAACCATTAGATTATGTTTTTTTCCAGCATCTAAAACTGCATTCCACATATCCTCAGCGTACAAAGTTGCATCTCTTAAATATATTTCATATCCTGCTTCACCTGAGAAACCTGATTGAGAAATAACACAACTTCTACCACCAACCTTAACTTCAGCTAGACCATAAAATGGCATATTGTCAAAATCAACTTGATCTCCACAAAGATCTTTCATCAAAGCTTTAGACTTTGGACCTTGAATTTGAACAGGACAAGCATCTATCTCTTCAACTGTACAATTAAATCTTAGATCAGCATTCACTCCTTGTAAATACATACCAATATCTGAGTCAGATAAAGAAAACCAAAATTCATCTTTAGAAATTCTTAAAAGAATTGGATCATTTAAAACTCCACCATATGCATTACATAAAATTACATACCTTGCTCTCATTGGAGAGATCTTAGTTGCATCTCTTGTTATTACATAGTCTGTAAACTTTTCTGCATCAGGACCTTTAACTCTAATTTGTCTTTCAACAGCAACATTCCACATTGTTACATGATTTACAATTGCATCGTATTCAACCATTGCTCCACCATCTTCTGGCTTTACATATCCTCTTGGGTGATAAATACGATTATATACAGTTGCTCTCCAACAACCTGCTTGCATTGATAAATGCCAATAAGGTGATTTCCTTACTCTTGTTGAAATTAACATTTCAACTTTAGTTGGCCCACTTTGTCTTAGATTATATGGTACTTCTCGATCCGATTGATCAACAGATGTAACATGTTTTAATTTAGTATAGTCAAACTCTTTAGACATAACTATTCTCCTTCAACCACTTGTTAGTTTCCTTCAAGCCGCCGAATGTATAAATGTGGAAAAAATCAGTATGCGATTTAACTTTCCCAATTAAATCATTAGGGTCTTTAGGTTTTAATAAATCTAACGCCTTACTAAAATTAGATTTAAGAAAATTTAAGGAATTTTTTGCTCCAACAATATTAGCAAATTTTATTAAGCTAGATATTTTAAGAGGGCCAGTAATTCCCACATGCACTGGTACGCTTTGTTTAGAAATAAAATCTATAATAGGCTGAGGATCTAATAACCATTGTGTTACAATATAATCAGCATAAGGCTTCTTATCTATCATAGCTTTTTCTAAATCTGAGTCGGATATATCAGGACTCCCCTCAGGGTGTCCAGCAATTCCTATCTTCATTTTTTCAAAATAACCTGTTTCTAAAAGTTGAAATGAGCTATCAAATTTTCCCATTGGTTCTCTACCACCACCAATTATCAAAGCTTGTTTTACTCCTCCATCTTTACATCTTAACACATAGTCTTTTAACTCTTTTTCATTTTGCATAGATCTTGCTGGAAAGTGAGGCACAGGATTAAATCCTTTTTTAACAAGTTCAATAGCTTTTTGAGCAGTCTCTTTATAATCTCCACCTGGCAACATAGTAATATAAACATCACTTACTAGAGGGATAGTTTCTATCTCGGTGTTAGGACCAATTTCTAAAGAAAAGTTCATTTTTTCAGATCATTATCTTTTTTGTAAAAGCTGTCAAAGAAATTCAACAATATCCAAATCGAAATTTGTTGCCAAAAATGATGCTCATGATAATTTTTTTTGTGGCTCAAAATTACAAAAATAAAATTTTATCTGAAATCTTAGATTTGAAAAAATTACATGCAGTGAATAAGCCTATTGAGACTGCTAACGGTCTTCCAAATGAATGCTACACAGATAAAGACTACTTTGACTATGAAAAGAATAAGGTTTTTTGTGATAAGTGGACAGTGATTGGAGTTGGAAGTTCAATTCCAAATCCAGGAGATGTCAAACCATACAATCTACTCGGGATTCCTTTAATTATGATTAGGGATAAAGATATGAAGATTCGAGTTTTTCATAATGTGTGTAGTCACAGAGGTTTTAAACTTGTGGACAAAACGTGTTCTCTAAAAAATGTTATCAGATGTCCATATCATTCTTGGGCTTATGATTTTAAAGGAAATCTAGTTGCAACACCTCACATTGGTGGTCTTAACAATCATCAGTCAGAAAGATTCGATAAAACAAAAAGTAATTTAAAAGAAGTTAAAAATAAAGTTTGGATGGATATTATTTTTATTAACTTAAACTCTAATGAAATTGATTTTGATGAATATATTAAGCCTCTTGAAAATAGATGGTCTAAATTTATCAATAAAGAAGATCATAGATTAATAGTGCATTCAAATGATTATGGTTACTTTAATTTAGATGTAAAATGTAATTGGAAATTTGCTATAGAAAATTATTGTGAAAGTTATCATCTACCAACTATTCATCCAGAACTAAACAAAGTCTCTAATATTAATGATCATTATCATATACAAGGTTTACCAAATAGATTTGCAGGACAAGGAAGTAATAAGTATGAACAACTGATCAAGGGAAATAAAAAATTTAACACTTTTCCAAATTGGGATAAGAATAATTTAAAAAAATCTGAATATGTAGCTTTATTTCCAAATGTAATGATTGGTTTACATATAGACCATTTTTATGTTTTTTGGTTAGAACCTTTGGCAATCAATAAAACTAGAGAACATATGCAGATGTATTATGTCGGTAATGCAAGTGCCAATGAGGAAGAATTAAAAGAGTTGAGAAAAGAAAATTTAAAATTTTGGAAAAATGTAATGTTAGAAGATATTGTTGCAATTGAAGGAATGCAAAGTGGAAGAAATTCACCATCATATAATGGAGGAAATTTTTCTCCAACAATGGATCAACCAACTCATCAATTTCATAAATGGGTAGCAGGAAATTTAATTTAAAATGAAAATAGTTTTAATAATGGGTTTACCTGGATCAGGAAAAACAACTTTAGCTAATGAATTGGGGCCTATGTTGAATGCAAAAAGATTAAATGCTGATGAGGTTAGAAAAGAAGCTAATGATTGGGATTTTTCAGAAGAAGGAAGAAAAAGACAAGCTAAAAGAATGGCTAACTTTGCAACAAAACTAAAAGAGCAAGGAAACTTTGTAATAGCAGATTTTATTTGTCCAACACCTGAAGCTAGAAGTTTATTTCCAGCTGATTACGTAATTTGGGTAGATACAATTAAAGAAGGAAGATTTGAAGATACTAATAAGATGTTTATTAAACCTGATAAGTATGACTTTCATGTTACTTCACAAGATGCTAAAAATTGGGCACCGAAAATATATAAGGAGATAAAATAATGGTTTACAAATGGGATAATAAAAAACCTACTGCACAAATGTTGGGAAGATGGCAACCATTTCACGATGGCCACTATACTTTATTTAAAGAAATAATAAAAAAAACTGGTCAAGTTTGTATTCAAATAAGAGATGTTCAAGGTGTAGATGACAATCCATTTGATTTTGACACGGTCAAAAAGAACATTGAGGATAGATTGAATCCAGAATTTGAAGGACGATTTAAGATTATGATGGTGCCCAATATTACCAATATTTGTTATGGTAGAGGAGTAGGCTATAAAATTGAAGAAATTGAACTTTCAAAAGAAATACAAGAAATTTCAGCTACCAAAATAAGAGCCAAGATGAGAGAAGAAGGTAAACTTAAATAATTTTCAATGAACATAAAAGTCATTAATAAAAAAAATATTTCAAGAGTAATCATTAACGAACCCAAAACTTATAATTCTTTATCTTTTAAAAATTTGAATGACCTAATTAAAGTTTTTAAAAAATTAGATAATGACAAGAATGTTAAAGTAATTATTCTTGAAGGGGCTGGTAAAGGGTTTAGTGCAGGACATAACTTAAAAGAAGTAAGAGGTTTAAAGAAAAAAGAAAAATACCAAAAATTATTTAACCTTTGTTCAAAATTGATGCTGCAAATAGTTGAAGGAAAGAAACCAGTAATTGCTAAAGTTCATGGTGCTGCCTATGCCGCAGGATGTCAGTTAGTTGCAAGTTGTGATTTAGCTTATAGCACTAAAGATGCTTTATTTGCAACACCAGGAGTAAATATTGGATTATTTTGTAGTACTCCAATGGTGGCGGTTAGCAGAAAGATAAGTAGGAAACCAATGATGAAAATGTTACTAACCGGAGAACCTATTAAAGCAAATTATGCAAAAGAAATTGGTCTGATTAATGATTGTTTCTCAAAATCAAAATTAAACAATGAAGTTTTAAAAATAGCTCAAAAAATTGCTTCAAAATCAAATTTAACTATCAAAATTGGTAAACAAACTTTTTATAAACAGTTAGAGATGCCTTTAAGAAAAGCTTACGCCTACACTAGCAAAATGATGACAATTAATATGATGGCAATGGATGCAAAGGAAGGAATTTCTGCATTTCTAGAGAAAAGAAAACCGATTTGGAAAAATAAATGACGATTAAAAATATTTTAATCGTTATATTTATATTTGTAGGTTTATATGTGGTTTTAGATTTTAGAGACCATAATTTTAAAAGAGCTATAGATGCCTGTATTGCTGGAAGTAAAAAGTTAGATAAACCAATGACTACACAGCAAGCGAAAGAGTTTTGTGAAGATCAGATTAATAAAGATAAGTAATGAGTGATTTAGAAAAAATAAATAATACTTGTTGTGGGCCTGGTTATGCTAGTCCATCTGAAGCAATTAAAGCACCAAATGAAAAACTTTTATATACAATAGCTATTTATACTGGAACAGGAATTCAAAAACCTGATTATCTTGCAACTGTTGATGTTGATCCAGATAGTCCAACTTATTCAAAGGTTATTCACCGTTTAGAAATGCCAGGGATTGGAGATGAATTACATCATATGGGATGGAATGCATGCTCTTCATGTCACGGTGATGCAGGAATGAGCAGAAAATATCTTTTAGTACCAGGTGTTAGATCAAATAATATTCATGTAATAGATACTGCAACAGATCCATTTGCTCCAAAAATCCACAAAGTAATTAAAGGCTCAGAAATAAAATCTAAAACTAATTTGTCAGGACCGCATACAGTTCATTGTCTAGGATCTGAAATTATCATTTCTTTTCTTGGTAATGCCAAGGGTGAAGCTCCTGGAGGATACTTGCACCTTAACAAAGATTTTGAAATTGTTGGAAGATGGGAAAACTCAATGGGAGATATCCCTTTTAGCTATGATTTTTGGTA
This sequence comes from uncultured Pelagibacteraceae bacterium, assembly GCA_902515605.1. Taxonomy (GTDB): domain Bacteria; phylum Pseudomonadota; class Alphaproteobacteria; order Pelagibacterales; family Pelagibacteraceae; genus Pelagibacter. The sequence continues at coordinate 35,073 of CABXVQ010000001.1, read as the reverse complement.
TCAGCCACGTCATAACGTGATGGTAAGCTCAGAATGGGCAGCACCCAATACCTTTATGCCAGGCTTTGATTTGGAAGAAGTCGGTCACTTAAAATATGGACGAAGACTCCATATCTGGGATTTTAAAAAAAAAGAACCAATTGAAACAATGTATCTTGGTGAAGATGGTCTAATACCATTGGAAGTAAAATTTAAGCATGATCCTGATAGCACTCATGGATTTTGTGGGGCAGCACTCAGTTCTAACGTTATTCATTTTTGGAAATCCAAAGAGGGAAAGTGGGAGTGGGAAAAAGTTATAGATGTCAATAATGAACCTCACCCAGATTGGCCCATACCTATTCCTGGAGTAATGTCTGCAATTCTTGTTTCAATGGATGATAAATATCTTTATTTAAATAACTGGCTTCATGGAGACATGAGACAATACGATATAACAGACCCACACAAACCAAAATTAACTGGACAAGTTTGGATTGGTGGACTTTTAGGCAAAGCACCAATTATTAATGGAGTAAAAATTGCAGGCGGTCCCCAAATGTACCAATTATCTTTAGATGGTAAGCGAATGTACGTAACAACTTCTCTATTTTCAACTTGGGATAATCAATTTTATCCTGACATAAGAACACAAGGTGGCGCTATGGTTATGATTGACTGCGATGTTGAAAATGGTGGTATGAAAATCAATGAAGATTTTATAGTTGATTTTGGTAAAGAACCTAATGGCCCAAGTAGATGTCATGAAAGTAGATATCCGGGTGGAGATTGTACAAGCGATATATGGCTGTAAAGAAAATTACTATTATCAATCGTAAAAATAAAACTTTTGAGGTCTCAGACCGAAAACCCTTGCTACAAGAATTACGTGCTCAAGGAGTTGATCTTCCCTATGGTTGTGAATATGGAGGCTGTATAACTTGTGCAGCAAAACTTATTAATGGTGAAGTAGATCAACGTTCTCAAGTAGCTTTAAACAATAGACAAATTAACAATGGTTATGTTGTTTTATGTGTTGCTCGACCAAAAACTGATTGTGAAATTGAAATTGGAGTTGAAAGTCATGATAAACTCTATCGCAATCCTTTTCTTGACCCACTTGCACCACATGAGTTAAAAGCTGATATTGCAACTCAAAAAAATATTAAAAAAAATAAGTAAATGGACCATACTAAGCCTTATAGTGATGAATATTTAAAAGATATTTTGCAATCTGTTAAGACTATAGCAATGGTTGGTGCTAGTCCTGATAAGACTAAATTTAGTTACGGTGTCTTAAGAGTGCTTCATGAAACTGGATATGATATGATACCAGTTAATCCAAAACCTGAAATCAAAGAAATACGAAATTTAAAAGTATATCCTAATCTTGCATCAATTGATCGACCTGTCGATATGGTTGAAGTTTTTAGGAAACCTGAAGATCTTTATGGAGTTGCTGAGGAGGCAATTGCTATTGGCGCTAAAGTATTATGGGGACAGATAGGTGTTATCAATCATGAAGCTGCTAATCTTGCAGAAGAAGCTGGTCTAAAGGTAGTGATGAATAGATGTCCAAAGATTGAACTCTTTCGACCATTTTGGAAACCAAAACTTGATCAAAAAATATAATACAAAAACACAACTCAAGTATAATAAAATTACAATACTAGTATTATTTAATTATACTAAAAGTATTTAAATGAAAAAAATTTTTCTTATATATGGTCATTATGATGACAAGTCATTTAATGCTGCTATTAAAAATACTTTCACTAAGACAGCTGAAGAAAATGGTCACGTAGTTGACAGTGTTGATTTATATCAAGAGAAATTTAATCCAGTTTTTGCGGGTGAAGAACCAGATGAAATAGTTTTAGATCATAGAAAAAGAATAGATACGTGTGATACAATTGTATTAATTGCACCTATTTGGAATTTTAGAATGCCGGCAATAGTTGAAGGGTGGATAGATAAAGTATTAGCTCCACCTTGGGCATTTAAATTTCAAAAGCTCTGGGGAAATTATGGCTATCCAATAGGAAACCTTAGAGATAAAAAAGCAATTATTTTTTGTACTTATGGATCACCCAGATTAGCAATCACAACATTTTTTTTAAACTTACCTATTAGAAGGTTGAAAAGAGGTGTTTTCCACATGTGCGGCATTTATAATATCAATTATAGAAGATATTTTGCTGTACCTTTCGTAAGTGATAAAAAAAGAGAAGAGTTTCTAAATGATGTTAAAAAAACTGCCCTTAATATTTAGTATAGTTACAATTATTTTTTTTAATATTTCATATTCAAACGCTGATTTAAAATCTCCAAATAATTTAATTTTACCAGCAGAAGTAATTAAGATTCAGTTAGTAGGTCTAATGGATAATGATAAAGATTTTAAAGACAGTGGGATTGAACAAACTTGGAATTTTGCTCATCCAAATAATAAAAAGAATACTGGCCCTCTACCAAATTTTAAAATGATGATTAAGGGAAATTCATACCAAATGTTAATTGACCACTTGAATCACACAATTACAGAGCTTGGAAGTAGTGACAAATGGGCTCAATTCGAAGTTATCATTTTAGATAAAAACAAAATTTATCATAAATTTAATTGGCAGGTTGAAAAATATACTATGGATGGACCCTTAAAAGACTGTTGGTTGACTACTATGGTATCTAATCCCATATCATTGGGAAGTTCAATTTGATATTCTTAGATACAATTTTGTTTCGTAATGAATAAAAATTTAGTAGGAATCGCTTAATGAAATCTAAAACAAAAGTAGTAGTTGTTGGTGGTGGAGTAGTAGGAGTCAGCGCACTTTATCATTTAGCTAAAAAAGGGTGGTCTGATGTAGTTCTTGTAGAGAGAAAAGAATTAACTTCTGGATCTACTTGGCATGCTGCAGGATTATTACCACTTTTCAATATGAGCTACTCTGTAGGTCAATTACATAAATATGCAGTCGATCTATATAAAAAATTAGAAGATGAAACAGGAAAGAATGTTGGATTTAGTGTTGTATCAAATATTCGTTTAGCAAGTACAAAAGATAGAATGGATGAATACCATCAATATGCTGGAGTAGCTAAAACTATTGGTGTCGATGTAAAATTTTTAACGCCTCAACAAGTAAAAGAAATTTGGCCTTTATGTCATACAGATGATTTAGTAGGTGCTATTCAACATCCTGAAGATGGTTATATCCAGCCTGCAGATTTAACCCAAGCACTCGCTACAGGTGCAAGAAATATGGGAGCCGAGATTTATAGGAACACAACAGTGATTGCAATGAAGCAAAATAAAGAAGGATGGATTGTTGAAACAGACAAAGGTTCGATTGAATGTGAACATATAATTTCTTGTTCTGGAAATTTTGCAAGACAAACTGGGGAAATGGTTGGATTAGATATTCCAGTAATTCCTGTTGAACATCAATATATTGTTACTGAGCCTCACCCAGAAATTCAAAAAAGAAAAAAAGAAGGTCTTCCTGAAATGGGAGTGCTAAGAGATAGTGATAGTAGATGGTATATGAGAGAAGAGGCTGGTGGATTAATATTAGGTCCTTACGAAGATGGTGCTCCTGCTTGTTATGTAGAAGGTCCATCTAAGAGTTCAGAATATGAATTATTTCAAGAAGATTTAGATAGACTTGCCCCACACATAGAAGGAGCAATACATAGAGTTCCTGCTTTTGGTGAGGTAGGAGTTAAAAAAGTTTATAATGGTGCAATTTGTTACACACCAGATGGAAATCCTATAGTTGGACCAGCTTGGGGTCTAAAGAATTTTTGGATTAATGAAGGTCATAGTTTTGGAATTACTGCTGCTGGTGGAGCTGGTTGGCAATTAGCAGAATGGATAGTAGATGGAGAACCAACCATTGATATGCTAGGCGTTGAACCAAGACGTTATGGAAACTATGCAACTAAATCTTATTTAAAAGCTAAAAATGAGGAAGCTTACAGTCATGTTTTTATTACTCACTATCCAGATGAAGAAAGACCAGCTGCAAGACCTTTAAGAACATCACCATGTTATGAAAGAATGAAAAATTTAGGTGCAGTATTTGGACAAAAATTTGGTTGGGAAAGACCAAACTTTTTTGCAACTGATGGCATGGAACAAAAAGATGATTGGTCTTTTAGAAGATCTAAATGGTTTGATGCTATAAAAAAAGAGTGTCAAAACGTAAAAGAAAATGTTGGTCTTTTAGATATGACAGCTTTTGCTAAATGTAGAATAAGAGGACCAAAAGCAGAGGAATTTTTAGATTATTTAGTGGCTAACAAGCTTCCAAAAAAAATTGGAAGAATAAATTTATGTCATGCTCTTAATACTAAGGGTGGTGTTCATTCAGAATTTACAATTATGAAAGAAGCTGAAAATAAATATTATCTTGTTTCAGCAGGTGCAAATTTAAGATTAGACCATGACTGGATCCAAAAGTGGATGCCAACAGATGGATCAGTTATATTTGAAGACTTAACAAATAGTACTGGAGTACTTGTTGTGGCAGGGCCGAAAGCAAGAGAACTAATGCAAAAAGTTTCTATAGATGATTTTTCAAGTGAAAATTTTAAATGGTTAACAGCTAAAAATGTTAATGTTGGATATGCTCCAGTCAATGCTATGAGAGTAAACTTCGTTGGTGAATTAGGCTGGGAGCTACACCATCCGATTGAATATCAAAACCATATATTTGATAAGTTAATGGAAGCAGGAAAAGATTTGGGAATTAAACCTTTTGGAATAAGAGCAATGAATAGCTTGAGACTTGAAAAATCTTATAAATTAGTTGGTACAGAATTATCTATTGAGTATTCACCTTACGAGTCTGGTTTAGATAGATTTATTCATCCTAACAAAGGTAATTTCATTGGGCTTGAGGCTTTAAACAAATGGAGAGAAAAAGGTTTTGATAATAAATTAGTTACATTAGAAGTTCACAACACAACAGACTCAGATGTTTTAGGAAACAATCCCATTTATAAAGATGATAAAGTAGTAGGAAGAGCTACAGGTGGAGAATATGGATTTAGACTGGATAAATCTATAGCTTTAGCAATGGTGAAACCTGATCTTGCTAATGTTGGTGAAAAACTTAAAGTTGATATATTAGGAAAAATGTACGAGGCTACAATTTTAGAAGAAAGTCCATACGATGTTGAAAATAAATTGTTGAGAGCCTAATGAAAATTTTAGTCGCAGTAAAAAGAGTTATTGATTATAACGTTCAAATAAGAGTTAAAGAAGATAATACAGGTGTAGTTACTGATAATGTTAAGATGTCTACCAATCCACCAGATGATAATGCTATAGAAGAGGCGGTAAAAATTAAAGAGGCTGGAAAAGCTACTGAAGTTATAGCCGTTAGCATTGGAGAAGAGAAAGCTCAAGAGACGGTACGTAAAGCTTTAGCAGTAGGTGCAGACAGAGGTATACTTGTTAAGACTGAGGGGATTTTAGAACCATTAGCAGTTTCTAAACTTTTACAAAAAATAGTTGAAAAAGAAAAACCAGATTTAGTTTTTATGGGCAAACAAGCAATTGATGATGATTGTAATCAAACTGGTCAAATGCTAAGTGCATTACTTAATTGGCCTCAAGCGACTTTCGCATCTAAAATTGAGATTAAAGATAAATCCTTGGAAGTTACAAGAGAAATCGATGAGGGGTTAGAAACAATAGAAATAAATGTTCCAGCAATCGTTACATGTGATCTAAGATTAAATGAACCTAGATATGCGTCATTACCAAATATAATGAAAGCCAAGAAAAAGCCAATTGAACAAATAAATGCGTCAGATTTAGGAGTAGATACAACTCCAAGAATCGAGCAAACTAGGGTTGAAGAACCACCTAAAAGAAAAGCAGGTATAAAAGTTTCTAGTGTGGCAGAATTAGTTCAGAAATTAAAAAATGAAGCAAAGGTAATATAAATGTCAGTTTTATTAATAGCAGAACATAATAATAAAGAACTTAGACCTTTTACTCTTAATGCTGCAACTGCAGCTTCTCAAATAGATACAGATGTTCATGCGGTTATTATAGGTCATGAATGTGGAGAAGCAGCTAAAGCACTTTCAGAATTAGAATTGATAAAAAAAGTTATTCAAGTTGAAGCTCCTCACTATGAAAATTTTGTTGCTGAAAATTTTGCCCCAGTAATTGTTAAATTATCAGAAAATTATTCACACATTATTTCTTCCGCAAATACTTTTGGTAAAAATTTAATGCCAAGAATTGCTGCAGCTTTAGATACTTCTCAAATTAGTGACATTACAAAAGTTGTGTCTAATGATACTTTTTTAAGACCAATTTATGCTGGGAATGCTTTTGCTACTGTAAAAAGTAAAGACAATAAAAAATGTGTAACAATAAGACCGACCTCATTTGATCCTTGTGAAAGTTCTGGGGGATCTGCACCTATTGAAAAAGCAGAAGCAGGTGAAGAATTTGTACAAACAAAATTTATAAAAAGAGAAGAAATTAAATCTGATAGACCTGAACTTGGAACGGCTAGAGTAGTTGTTTCTGGTGGTAGAGGAATGCAAAGTGGTGATAATTTTAAATTAATTACTTCACTAGCTGACAAATTAAATGCAGCAATTGGTGCATCTAGAGCAGCTGTTGATGCAGGTTATATAAGTAATGATCATCAAGTTGGGCAAACAGGTAAAGTTGTAGTGCCAGATTTATATATTGCAGTAGGTATATCAGGAGCTATTCAACATTTAGCTGGAATGAAAGAAAGTAAAGTAATAGTTGCAATTAACAAAGATGGTGAAGCACCAATATTTAGTGTTGCTGATTATGGTCTTGAAGCTGATCTTTTTGAAGCACTTCCTCAATTCTTAGAGGAATTGAACAAATTAAACACTATACAAAAATAATATAATCTGTAAAAAATTAGACTATGTCCAGAGAGACGATGGAATATGATGTTGTAATAATAGGTGGTGGACCATCAGGTCTATCAACCGCTATTAAACTTAAACAGCTTGATTCAAATTTAAATGTTTGTTTACTAGAAAAAGCATCAGAAATAGGTGCGCATATTTTGAGTGGAAATGTTTTTGAGACTAGAGCATTAGATGAATTAATTCCTACTTGGAAAGAATTAAACCCACCTATTAAAACTAAAGTTAGTAAAGAAAAATTTTTATTTTTAGGAAAAACAAAATCATTAAGCTGGCCAACATGGCTTTTACCCTCGGTTCAACAAAATCATAAAAATTATATCATCAGTCTTGCAAACTTATGCAGATGGCTTGCTGAGCAAGCTGAAGCATTAGGTGTTGAGATTTTTCCAGGGTTCCCAGCTAGTGAAATTTTATATAACGAGGATGGCTCTGTTAAAGGAGTAGCAACTCAAGACATGGGTATAGATAAAGAAGGAAATAAAAAAGATAGTTTTGAACCGGGTATTGAACTTTTAGGTAAAGTAACAGTCTTCGCTGAAGGTTGTAGAGGTCATTTGGGAAAACAGTTAATTAAAAATTTTGAACTAGATAAAGGCAAAGATCCTCAACAATATGGCATTGGTTTTAAAGAAATTTGGGAAATAGATGAGAAAAATCACGAAGAAGGAATGGTAATGCACACTGCTGGATGGCCGCTAGATAAAAATACATATGGTGGAAGTTTTATCTATCATGCTGAAAATAAGCAGGTTTTTTTAGGATATGTCATTGGTTTGGATTATAAAAATCCACATTTATCTCCGTTTGATGAATTTCAAAGATTTAAAACTCATCCTGCTATTAAAAAGATTATTGAAGGTGGAAAAAGAATTTCTTACGGAGCTAGAGCTTTAATTGAGGGAGGATTTCAAAGTTTACCTAAAATGTTTATGCCAGGGGCACTATTAGTTGGATGTGACGCTGGAACATTGAATATGCCAAAAATTAAAGGATCACATACAGCAATGAAAAGTGGAATTATTGCAGCAGAAGCAATTCATGAACATATAAATGATAAAAAAGATTTATCAATCTTTGAAGAAAAATTTAAAAATAGTTGGTTACATGAAGAATTATATAAGGCTAGGAATGTAAAGCCGAGTTTTAGTTGGGGATTAATATTAGGTATTATTTTCACAGGAATAGACCAAATCTTATTTAGAGGTAAATTACCATTTACTCTTAAGCACAAACATGCAGATCACGAAACTTTAAAGCCTGCAAATGAAATGCCAAAAATTGATTATCCAAAGCCAGATAATGTAATAACTTTTGATAAGACAAGTTCAGTTTATTTAACAGGAACTAATCATTCAGATAATCAACCTGTACATTTACAATTAAAAAATCCAAATTTACCAATTAGCTATACTTTAGAAAAATTTGATGAACCAGCACAAAGATATTGTCCAGCAGGTGTATATGAAATTCAGAAAGAAAATGAAGTAAATAAATTTGTAATCAATGCGCAGAATTGTATTCATTGTAAAACTTGCGATATTAAAGAGCCTTCTCAAAATATTAATTGGGTTACGCCAGAAGGTGGTGGTGGTCCTAAATATGGAAATATGTAGCTAAGAAAGGTCTATTGCAAATTTTTTTAAAGTTTCAATAGGCAAAATTTTTAAAGTATTTTCATGTGTTCTTTTTGAAAAAATTGGACATCCTTTTCCTGCTTCTACCGCTCTTGCATACCAAGTAGCACAAACACACCAGCCATCTCCATCTTTAAGCCCTGGAAACCCAAATTCTGGATGAGGTGTAATTAAATCATTACCAGCTTCTTTACACCATTCTAAAAATTCAGTAGTTACTTTTGCACATACAGTATGCAAACCATGGTCATTCTCATCTGTGTTACAGCAACCATCTCTATACCATCCAGTTAAAGGGTCTAAAGAACACTCTTCTAGACTTTCACCTAGAACATTTTTTTGGTTTTTATTCATTTATATTTTTGTAGGATTGGGTTGACCTTTATAAACTTTTTCTGGATCAAATTTTTTTTCTTTTTCAGTAAATTTCATTTCTACTTCTCTACCATTATCTATTGGTCCTAAAGGTATAGATCTATAAAAACAAGATCGATAACCTACATGACAGCTTGATCCTTCTCCTATATCAACGGTTAACCATATCGAGTCTTGATCATCATCAATTCTAATTTCAGTTACTTTTTGCGTAAAGCCACTTGTTTTACCTTTATGCCATAGCGCATTTCTTGATCTACTAAAATAATGAGCTTCCTTTGTTTCAATTGTTTTTTTTAAAGCTTCAACATTCATGTATCCATGCATTAAAATTTCTTTTGTTTTAGCGCACATCGTAATGACTGGAATAAGCCCATCATTATCAAATTTTGGAGAAAGGAGATTCCCTTCCTCGATTTCAAGTACATTTTCTCTTTTTTTGAACATAAATGGTAATTATGTAGCACATATATAGATATATTAAATATTTTAAAAATGCGCATTTATAGGTATAAAACTCTCCATGAAATTAGTTAAAGATATAGATAATAACGAAAATTCAAAAAAAGTTTCAGATAAAGAAGCTGAAGAAGCATTTAAGACAATATTGTCTTGGATGGGTGAAGATCCTAACAGAGAAGGATTATTAGAAACCCCTAAAAGAGTTGTAAAAGCATTTAAAGAATATTTTAAAGGCTACAAAGAGGATCCAGCTCAAATTTTAGATAAAACTTTTGGTGACGTCGATGGTTATGACGATATGGTTGTTCAAAAAAATATTTCAGTACAAAGTCATTGTGAGCATCATATGGCTCCTATTATTGGAAAAGCTCATGTAGCTTATATTCCAAAAGAAAGAGTAGTTGGGTTAAGTAAATTAGCAAGAGTTGTTGAAGTATTTTCAAAAAGATTGCAAACCCAGGAAAGATTAACTATGCAGATTGCGAATACCCTTATGGAATCTTTAGATGCAAAAGGTGTAGCTGTAACAATAGATTCCACTCATCAGTGTATGACTATGAGAGGTATTAAAAAAGAGCAAGCTACAACAGTAACAAACTATTACTTAGGTCAATTTAAAGAGGACCTTAGTTATCAAAACAGATACCTAAGATTTATAAGCATAACAAAAGATTAAAGTGTCTGCTCAATTTAAAGCATTAATTTTAGATCAAAAAGGCGAAGAGTTTACCCGTGAGGTAAAATCAATAGATAAAAGTTTTTTAAAGAACGGGGATGTTACTATTAAAGTAGATTATTCTGATCTTAATTTTAAAGATGGGATGATCTTAAAAAATGGTGGAAGATTAGTCAAAGAGTTTCCTCATATTCCAGGTATTGATTTCTCAGGAACAGTTTTAGAAAGTGAAAATTCAAATTTTAAAGAAGGTGATGAAGTAATCTTAACAGGATTTAGAGTAGGTGAAATTTTTTATGGTGGGTATTCTCAAGTTGCAAAAGTTAATGGAGATTTTTTAGTTAAAAAACCAAAAAATTTAACTAGCAAACAAGCAATGATACTTGGTACTGCTGGCTTTACTTCATTAATGAGTGCTTTTGCAATTAAAGCAAGAGAAGAAATATTACTTGGGGAAAAAGTAAATAATGTTTTAGTAACTGGAGCAACAGGTGGTGTCGGAAGTGTTGCAGTGATCGCATTAAATAAAATGGGATACAACGTTACTGCAGTTACAGGAAAAGATTCTAAAGCAGATTATTTAAAATCTTTAGGTGCTAAAACTGTTGTAAATCGAGCTGAATTTGACAAAGATCCAAGACTTATCGATAAAGGTTTGTGGGATGGTGTTGTAGATACTGTTGGAGGAAAGATATTAGCTAATGCAATAGTTCAAACTAATCCAAATGGAATTATAGCAGTTTGTGGAAATGCAAATACTAATGAACTTAATACAAGTGTTATCCCATTTATGCTTAGAGGAATTAAACTTTGGGGAATGGACTCTGCAAATTGTAGTATAAAAAGAAGAAAATTTATTTGGAGTGAAGCTGCAAATTTAATTGATTTTGACTTACTAGAAAAATCTATTCAAACAGTTAGCTTGGAAGAGTTAATCGAGACTTACCCTAAAATATTAAAAGGTGAAATTTCAGGAAGAGTTTTGGTTGACCTTAATAAATAATGGATTGGGATAAATTAAAAATATTTCACGCAGTAGCTGAGGCAGGTAGTTTCACTAATGCCACAGTAAATTTAAATCTTAGTCAATCAGCCATTAGTAGACAAATTCAATCTCTAGAGCAGGATTTAAAGGTTCAGTTATTTGAGAGACATGCGAGAGGTTTAACTTTAACTGAAAATGGTGAATATGTATTTAAAACAGCTCATGAGGTTATAAGTAAGTTAAAAGAGGTAGAAACCTCATTAGGAGACCAAAAGAATAAACCAACTGGAAAATTAACCATTACAACAGTTAGAAGTTTTGGAACTCACTGGCTTACTCCAAGAATCCAGGAATTTATGAGTTTAAATCCAGAAATAGAAATTGACTTAGTTTTTGATGATAAAGAGCTTGATTTAAGTACCCGACAAGCAGACATAGGTATTTTTATGAGAAGACCAAAACAGCTTAATTATATTCAAAAAAAACTCGTTGATATTAAGTACTTTATATATGGTTCTAATAAATATTTAGAAAAATACGGAATGCCCAAAACAATAGCTGATTTAAACAAACATAAATTCATCTCGTTTGGAAAAGGCGCTCCATCTCCAGTTTATAATCCAGATTGGGCCTTAAAACTTGGTATGCATGACGGTAAAAAAAGGAAATCTATTATGAAAGTTAATAGTGTGATGGGACTTCTTTTAGCAGTCGAATCTGGAGTAGGACTTGCGGCATTACCTGAATATTTAGTTACAAATTCAAACAATGTAATTAAAGTATTACCCAAATCAGAAGGACCAATTACCGAGGCTCATTTCGTTTATCCTCAATCCTTAAAAAATACTGCTAGAGTTCAAGCTTTTAGAAATTTTTTATTTAGTAAAATTGGTGATTGGAAATCATAAATATTAACAATATCCCAATATTTCTTGTAAGTTGTATCTGCGACATTATTGCGATTGATAATCATTATCATTGCGAATAATTAGCATTCTCAAATAACAATTTAATCAAGGAGATAAATGAGAAAATTATCAATTTTTGCAATAATTACATCTTTAGTTTTGTCAACTTTAGCGGTTGCAAATGAAGTTAATGTTTTTAACGCAAGACATTATAAAGCAGATGCTGAGCTTTATTCCAAGTTCACAAGTATGACCGGAATTAAGGTCAATCTTATAAATGGAAAATCAGGTGCTTTAGAAAAAAGAATAATTGAAGAGGGCGCAGACTCATCCGCAGATCTTTATATTACTGCTGATGCTGGAAGATGTGGTGCTATGGATGCAAAAGGTCATCTTCAAGGTGGCTTAACATCTGCTGCTATAAAAGCTGCTGTTCCAAAAAGCTTTAGAACAAGTAAATGGGTTGGAATAGCAAAAAGAGCTAGAATAATTTATTATTCACCTGAAAGAGTTACTGGTGCTGAATTATCTGGAATGTCTTATGAAGGTCTAGCTGATCCTAAATGGAAAGGAAGATTAGTAATAAGAAAATCTAGCAACATATATAACAAATCTCTTGTAGCTTCATTAATTGAAAATAATGGAAAAAAAGCTACAGCTGAATGGGCAAAAGGAGTTGTTGCAAACATGGCTAGAGACTCTAAAGGAAATGATAGAGCTCAGATCATGGCAGTAGCAGCAGGAGAAGCTGATATTGCAGTAGCTAACACTTATTATTTAGCTCTAATGTTGTCTGGTAAAAAAGGTGCTGAACAACAAGAAGCAGCTAAAAAAGTAAAAGCTTTCTTTCCTAATCAAAATGGTAGAGGAACACACATGAATGTTAGTTGTGCAGCCTTAGTAAAAGGAGCACCTAATAAAGATAATGCTGTTAAACTTGTAGAGTTTTTATTAACTCCACAATCTCAAGAGCACTTTACTAACAATACATTTGAGTTTCCAATGATTGATGGTGTTTCACCAAGTCCATTAGTAGTAAATAACTTAGGATTAGATTTTCAACAAGACATGAAAACTAAACTAGCTTCTTATGGAAAAAATCAAGCTGCCGCATTAGAAGTAATGACAGCTGCTGGTTGGAAATAAGCAAATAATGAAAGAAGAAAAAAAATTTATGTCTGATATTGATTTAAATAAGTCTTCCAGTGCATGTTCCCCATGTAAACAGGAGTGTGAAAAAATCAATAAGAGACTAAATAAAAGAAAACTAGAAGAAATTGAATCTAAGGAAGTTCCGCATCTCCTTAAAGTGTTTAATTTTTAATTTTTCTTTCTTGTGTCCATTACAAATGGGGATTTGTAGTGGACACATACAAATCATACATTAATATATATCAAATATGTTTAGAAATTTTAATGTTTGGTTTTTATCTTCACTACTAATTTCTATATTTGTATCTATTCCAATTTTAACTGTATTCACGAGCTTTTTTGAAGATACATCTAATTATTATCAAATTTTAAAAGATACTTTTCTATTTGAGTATATTTCGAATTCTTTTGTTTTATTATTTTGTGTATTGATTTTTACATTCTTAATTGGCACTGGATCAGCATATTTAGTATCTTTTTTTGAATTTCCATTAAGTAATTTTTTTAAATGGGCTCTTATCTTATCTTTTGCAGTGCCACCTTACATCTATGCTTACTCTTTGACAGCTTTTTTTGAGAATTATGGTACAGCCTTTACAATCCTTAAAAATTTATTTGGGGATGGAAATTATAATAATAATATTCCAAAGTTTGATGGTATGTTTGGAGCAATATTATCAATTAGCTTCTCTTTATATGCATATGTATATATATTAGCTAGAGCATCCTTTTTATACCAATCTCAAAACTTAATTGATCTAGGTAAAAATCTTGGTTTTTCAAAATTTAAATCTTTCTATAAGATTATATTACCAGCCGCACGACCAGCAATTGTTGCAGGATTATCTCTTGTGGCAATGGAAACTTTGGCAGAATTTGGAGCAGTAGATTTTTTTTCAATAAATACTCTTACAACTGGTATCTATAACTCATGGATAACTTTTGATGATTTAGCTTTTGCAAATAGAATTTCATCCTTTTTGCTTTTGTTCATATTTTCATTATTTATCATAGAGAATCTATCCAGAAAAAAAGCAAAATATCATTTCAATACCAGAGGTGGACTTAAGCAAAAAGAAAAAATCAAACTTTATGGTAGTAGATCTTTTTTAGCATTTACCTTTTGTTTCTCTATATTCTTTTTGAGTTTTTTATTCCCATTAAGTCAGATGTTGTATTGGACAATAAAATTTCCAGAAAATTTATTTGATATGCAAATTACAAACCTTTTACTAAACACCCTTTATCTAGTGTTATTATCTAGTTTAGTTTTAATATTTTTTTCTTTAATTTCGAATTATGGAAATAGAGTTTCTAAAAATAAAACTTTAAATACTTTATCAACCTTATCAATTTCGGGTTATGCTATTCCTGGAGTTATATTAGCTATAGCATTTATTACTTTTATTGCTTGGTTCGATGACAGTATAGTAAAATACTTAGGATTTACTTCGATTAAAAAAATTTTTATTGGTTCTATTCTTGGTTTAGTATTAGTTTATTTCATAAGATTTTATTCTTTAGCTTTTAACGGGATAAAGTCAGGATATGAAAAAATTAATATTTCGGTTGATGAGAGTGCTTATTTGTTAGGCTACTCAAAAAGAAAAACATTTATGAATATTCACATTCCTTTTTTGAGAAATTCTCTTTTATTCATAATTATTTTGGTCTCACTGGAGATAATAAGGGAATTACCAATTACGTTAATTTTAAGACCTTTTAATTTTGAAACTTTTGCAACTACAGCATATATTTCTGCTTCCGAGGACTTGTTAGAGGCTGCTGCAGTACCTTCATTATTTTTAATATTAATCGCTTCTTTATTCATTATAATTAGTTCAAAATATATTTTAAGAGAGAACAATGAGTAATAATTTTTTTGAAGTTAAAAATGTTGATTTTAAAGTTGGAGGCAAAACTAAAGTAGCCAATGTATCTTTTGCTATTGAAAATGAAGGCGATGTGATTTGTCTTTTAGGTCCATCCGGTATCGGAAAAACTACTATTTTAAGAACAATTGCAGGTTTAGAAAAAATTAAAAAAGGATCAATTGAACTTAAGGGAAGTATATTATCTTCAGAAAAAAAAAATCTTGAGCCAGAGGATAGAAATATATCTCTTGCGTTTCAAGAAAACAGTTTATTTCCACATTACACTGTAGAAAAAAATATATCATTAGGTGCAGAAAGAAATAAAGGTAAAAAAGATCATCAAGTCAGCTTACAAGAAATTATAGAGTTATTAGATATTTCTTTAATATTAAATAAATATCCACATGAAATTAGTGCTGGCGAAGCACAAAGAGCTTCTCTTGCGAGATCTTTAGTAACTCAGCCAGACTTATTATTGCTAGATGAACCATTATCTAATGTGGATCAAAGTTTTAAGGAAGAAATACAGGAAAAATTGAAGAAAATATTAAAGAGTTCAAAAATTACCACAATTATTGTTACTCACGACTCTTATGAAGCTTTTTATTTAGGATCTAAATGTGGAATAATTTTAAATCAAGAACTAAAACAATTTGATGATCCGTATAATGTTTATCATTTACCAAACTCAATTGAGGTAGTTAATTTTTTAAATAGAGGAACACTTATTCCTGCAGAAGTAACAAGTCCTAAAAGTTTAGAGAATAAAGATCTTGGAACAATTACTGGTAATTTTATTAAACCCTTTCCAATAGGATCAAAAGTAAAGCTTTTAGTACAACCAGAGGACTTACACCATGATGATAAAAGTAATTTAAAATTTGAAGTGGTGGACAGAAAGTTTAGAGGTACTAATTTTATTTATACGCTTAAAACTCCCAGTAACACCTTAATTCCAGTTTTTGTTCACTCCCATCATATCCATCAACATGAAGTTGACGAAAAATTTGGTATCAAAAGGCCAATTCATATTGATCATATAGTTTGCTTCTAATAGAAAGCTTTTTAATGAAATGAATAGTAATTTTAAAATATTCTTAAAAGGAATTGTTGATGTAAGTCCATTGATGATACCCGTTGTACCATTTGGTTTAATATTTGGTGTCCTTGCTATTGATATAGGATTTACACCTTTAGAAACAATGGGAATGTCTTTAATAGTATTTGGTGGCGCTTCCCAGATTGTTCTTTTACAATTATTTTCTGGCGGTGCTTCTTCTTTAGTTATCATTAGTTCAGTTGGAGCTGTAAACTCAAGACATTTACTTTATGGAGCAGTAGTCTCTGAACATTTATCAGATTTGAAATTAATTTGGAAAATTATAATTTCTTACTTTTTAATTGATCAAGCTTTTGCAATATCCAATGAATATTTAAAGAAAAATAAAGAAAGAAATCGATATTTTCATCTAGTTGGTGGTGGGGCAACTTGTTGGGTTATCTGGCAATCAACAACATTATTAGGAATCATTTTAGGTGCATCTATACCTGAAAAGTTGGGGCTAAGTTTTGCTGTTCCATTAACTTTTTTAGCATTATTAGTTAATGATTTTAGAAAATTTATAAATGTAATTGTAATAATTATTTCGGGAACAGTAGCTACTCTAGGTTATAATTATATTCCTTTTAAAGCTTATGTAATAGTTGCAGCTTTAGCTGGTTTATTAACTGCTATGATATTAACCAAAACCATTAAAACAAAATGAGTAATTGGACTTTAATTATATATTGTGGATTAATTACTTATCTCACTAGATTTACAATGATAGCATTAATCAAAAAAGAAATGTTTAATGACAGGATAAGAGAGATATTATCTTTTGTACCATCTGCGATATTCCCAGCTATTATTTTTCCTGCAATTTTTATAAATGAAATAGGACTATTCCAAATAGAGGAAAACCCAAAGATATTAGCAGCAATAATTGCAATGGTGATTGGGATATTATCTCGAAGTATAATTGCGACAATTTTTTCTGGATTAGCATCTTATTGGTTTCTAATTTTTGTTGTATAAAAACCTATGAAAAAAATTTACATATTTATTTTTTGTCTAATAGCTTTTACTGCTAATGCGATGGAAAAAAAGACAACCTTTAATAAAGAGTTGTTTGATAAAGCACAGTCAGAGGGTAAATTTGTAGTAGTAAGTTCTTGGATTAAATATTGTTCATCTTGTGCTGGTCAGATGAAAATTCTCAAGCAAGCCAAAAATGAAGGTGGACTATCTGATATTAAGTTTGATAATATTGAATATTTTTCATTTGATGTAACTAACAGAGAAATCGCTGACTTACTGAAAGTACAATACCAAACTACACTTTTAATTTTTAAGGATAACAAAGAAATTTACAGAAGTGTTGGTGAGACAACTAAAGATTTAATTTACGAGGCTATTAAATCTTCAATTTAAAGTTCAGCACCTAATTTAAGATTATTTGCAACGTTAAAATCTATTGCTGCAGGCTTCTTTAAATTTAGGTTATTCATAATCTCAATATATTCTTCAACATTATTAACCTGTAATCTTGGATTAAATTTTTTTTCTTTTCCAATACTACTAACTTTTTCTCCCTTATAATCGTGTGCAGGGTAGACAAGTGTTTCGTCAGGTAGTTTTAAAAGTCTATTGAATAACGAGTTATAAGCATCTTTTGAATTACCATTTTGGAAATCTGTTCTTCCGGTACCATTAATAAGCAAGGTATCTCCTGAAAATAAATAATTATCCATTAAAAAACTAAAACTGTCAGAAGTATGGCCTGGAGTATAAAGAGCTTTAATCTTTAATTGATCAAGTTTGATTATTTCTTCATCTTTAACTTTTATCTCAACAGCATCTGTTGGTGTATGTTCTCCCATAATAGTCACACATTGAGTTTTGTCTCTCAATTTACCTGCACCAGTTACATGATCAGCATGAATATGAGTATCTATTACTTTTACTAATTTTAAATTTAATTCAGTAAGTAACTTTATGTAGTCCTCGACATTTTCTAAAACAGGATCAATGATTAAAGCTTCTCTTCCCTCTGCTGAGGCAATTATGTAGGTGTAAGTGCTGGATTTTTGATCAAAAACTTGTTTAAAAATCATAAGTAAATATTATCATAAAATCATGGAAACCACTACATTTGACTGGTCCTGTAAAAATACTTGGAAACAAAGTGCAAAAAATACTGCATGGTGTTTGCTTGGATGTGCCATAGGAGATTTTGGTACTATTTTATTTTTTCAATTAACAGAAATACCATTTCCAGTTTTAGGAATAATGATTCTAGCAATAATAAATGGTTTAATAACTAGCGTAATGCTTGAAACTTTTATCTTACTTAGACAAAATATAAGTTTTAATAATGCATTAAAAACAGCTTTAGGTATGAGCTTTATCGCTATGGTAAGTATGGAAATTGCGATGAATTTAACTGATTATCTTTTAACTGGTGGAGCAATATTAACTTGGTGGGTTATACCTTTAATGCTTGGAGTAGGTTTTGTAACTCCATGGCCCTATAATTATTGGAGACTTAAAAAATTTGGCATCAACTGTCATTAAAAACTGGGATAATAAAACTTGGCTTTCTTCCAATGATTACATTAAGTCATTTAATAAATTTTTATTCAAAAATATAAAATTAAACCCAAATTCTGAAATATTAGATATTGGATGTGGTCGAGGTAAAATTTTAGGAACAATAAAATCAAGTTTAAAACTTAAAAGTAAACCAATTGGTATTGATATTATAAATCACAAAGATAAAGATAAAAGGATTAATTTTAAAAAATCAGATGCTACATCGTTCTTTTTAACTAATACTAAAAAATTTGATTTAATTTTGATTAAACAAACAATTCATTTGTTAACCTTTAAAAAAATAAAAAGATTATTATTTCTTTGTAAGAAAAATTTGAAACATAATGGTAAAATTTTTATTTTAACATTAGATGGTAAAAAAAATGAATTACCCACCTTTAGAAAAATGAAAATAAGACTCAATAAATCTCTTAAAAGAGATAACAAAGTTTTAAAACTCATCACTAGACTTTATCCTCAACGAAAAAGAAAAAACTTTATCTATAAAGTTAAAATCAATAAAAAAAAATATCTTACTATGATTGAGAACAAGTATATCTCAATTTTATTACCATTATCTAAAAGAGAAATTTTAGAAGGTATTGAGGAAATTAATCATAAATATAAAAATTACATTCAATTTAGAGATAAACTGGATTGCTTTGTTTTATAAGATTCTTTTTAGTAAGTTTTCTTTAAATAAAACTTTATGTGCTATTACTGCTAAAATATGTAATGAGATTAAGGTAATCAGACAATAATTTGCAATTATATGAATATCGTAAAATAGTTCTGCTAGTTCGAAGTTATCTTTAATTTCTAGATTAAAGAAAAATAAATCAAGTATTTCACCATTAAATAATTTTTTTAAAGCACCTGAAATAGTAATAGTCAAAATAGTTATATACAAAAATACATGGTTCATTTTTGCTATTAATCTTTGTCCTGGAAAGATACTGTTACCCAAAGATGGAGTTGGATTGAAAATTTTATAGATTAACCTCAATATAGTTAAATAAAATATCGAAAGACCAACAACAACATGAATACTCTCAATAGTTAATCTTGTTTCATTAAAATCAAGATCAACTAAGTAGAAACCCAATGGTATTTGAACAACTAATGCTGCGGCACTTACCCAATGAAATGCTTTGGAAATAAACCCATATTCTGTTAAGTTATTTGCTAACCTCATATGATGTCAAAATATAGCATAAATATATTCAAATATATTTTCTTTATTGCTGCATTAACCTCAATTACTTTACCTGCATATTCTGAATTATCAGTTGAAGAAATAATTAAGGGAAGAAAAGCTTTATTTAGCAAAAATTACAGCACTGCTAAAAAAGTTCAAACTTTTGCTTCCAAAGGAGATTTTGTTAAGGCCTCTAGTTTAATGAAAGAAATGAGCGAGAATTACTTAACTTTACTTGAATATTTTCCTGATAATACAAAAGAAGGTTTTAAAACAGAAGCTTTACCATCTATATGGGAAAATAAAGATGAGTTTAATAGTTTGATGAAAAAATCTTCTACTGACATGATTGAACTAGCTAAAGTAATAGAGTCTAGTGATGATGTTAGAGCTAGCTTACAAAAATTTATGTGGAGTAATTGTAAGGCTTGTCACAGTAAATTTAGAGCCCCTCATTAAATTTTGAATTGCATTAAAGACAAATATATATAAATTTAAATTATGAAATATATAAGTGGATTAATTAATTTAATTTCTAGTCTTATTATCTCTACAATAATTATTTATGGAATAAATATTGTTGCAGGATTTGCTGGTGCAGACTATTCATTTACACATGGAGAAACATTTGTAATTTGGATACTGATGGCAATACTAGTCAATAACTGTTTTAAAAAATAAATTTAAATATTTAACTCTCGCTTTAGGTGTTTTAATTTACCTTCTGTACTATCGTAATCAATATAACAACCCTGAAGGAATCTATTACCCTCATTAGCATCGTATCTAGTTCGACCATGTAAAAGTCTATGATTGTCCATCATTATTAAATCACCTGGAATTAATTTAAATTCAATACGGAATTTATCTGAATTATATAGCTCAGATATTTTTTTTCTTGCTAAATAAAATAATTCTAATTTTTCTTTATCTATTAAAGGAACAAAATCGAGCCTAGGACTGAATCTTACTTGTTTAAAATTTCCATTTTGATCAAGTTCAATCATTTCTGACCAATTTTCTAAAATGACACTTCGATCTATAAATTGAAATCTTACTTTTGTTTCAGTTAAAATTTTATAATATTCAGGATAATCCTTTTTAAGACTTTCACTTACATTGTAACCATCAACTAAAGTAGACAAACCTCCTGTAACTTCGTTCTCGATGCAATGTAGTAATTGAATACATGGTACAGGATTTCTATAGGGATTGTCTGTATGAGGAGCTAGAGGTAATGATGTATATGCTAAATCATTTGGATTGGGTTTTGATTTAACATTAAAAAATTCTCCAAAATTTGTTCTTCTAACACTTCCAATTGAATTAGCGAAATTTACAATGAAATTATTTTCTGTAGGTACTTTTTTAAATATAACAAAACCATATTTATAAAAATGGATTAGAGCTTCATACATACTTTTCTTTTCAAAAATATTTTTTTCAAAATTAAAATTATTTGAGATTTTAAATGAAGAGTCCCATTTAACTTTACCTACATTTTGGTTATAACTGTCGTTTAAAAACTCTTTTAAAATATTTTCGATACTAAATTTATTGTAAGTGCCATCGTTAAATGTAACTTCCAAGAAATTATCAGATAAGTTTAATTTATCGATTTTAATGTTGTTTTTCAGTTCTGTTGGATCGAAAAGTCTTTGTTGTGTGATTTGATCTATGTATTTATCTCCATCAATTCTTTCTCTAAGCCAAAATGGATGAATTTCTTTTTTTAACCCTTTATTTTCTAAAAAAACTTTATTTTCATTTAATTCAATTTTCATAAAGATTTTAAATGATTATTTAAAATTTAGCTTTAATCAATAGTAATTAAATAGTATTAGTCCTGTGTGTCGATATTAAATTCTAAAGAATATAAAATTTACTCAAAATTCCTTGAAAATTTAGCAAGGAAATTAACCAGTTATTATTACTCTAAATTGAACAAAACCTTCAAAGTTTCAAATAAACTAAAGGGCAGGGGATATGACCCAGTTACAACCTCAGATAAAGCGTTTGAAAAATTTATTAGAAATGAGATTAAAAAGAAATTTCCAAACCATCAAGTTATAGGTGAAGAATTTGGATATAAAAAAACTAAAAGTGAATACACTTGGATAATTGACCCAATTGATGGAACCAGGTCCTATGTTATAGGAAATCCTACTTGGAGCAATTTAGTTTCTCTAAATTATAAAGGCAAGCCTGTAGTTGGTTTAGCTAATTATCCAGTACTTAGAAAATTTTACTTTAATTCGTCGGATAAGTTAGCCCATGTAGTTGAAAATGGAAAAAGAAAGAAAATAAAAGTTAATAAAAAAGCTTCTTTTAAAAATATTAAAATGTCGGCTGCTTTTCATGGGATGTTATCTTTAAATAAACAAAAAAAAATACCTCAAATATTAAAGTTAATGCAATTTCCCTGCGCAGATGCCCTTAGTTATTCTCACCTTGCAGAAGGAAAAGTAGATGTTGTTATTCAATGTGCAAATAAAAAATGGGATATTCATCCTTTAATTCCAATTATAAAAGCTGCCGGTGGTGTGGTAAGTACCTGGAATAATAAAGATGCGATTAAAGCTGGTAATATTGTTTCTTCTGCTAACTTAAAGATCCAAAATAAAATTTTGAAATTATTGAAACCTGTTGCTAAGTAGTTTTACCAAAAGTATTTAATATAATTACTCCAATTATTATTAACGAGATCCCTAATATTCCATAAAAGTTTGGCATTTGATTGTATTTAATCAAACCAAAAACAGCAATTGCAGTTATTGTTAAACCTCCGTAAGTCGCATAAGTAAAGCCAACTGGGATTACTGACATTGCTTTTGAAAGAGAAAACATACAAACAAACATTAATACAAGACATGCAATTGTTGGGTTTAGTTTTGAAAATCCATCTGAAATTTTTGCAAAACTATTAGCACTAATACCAGTTAAGATACCAAGTCCTAAAAACATATAACCTGAAAAAACACTCATTACAGAGAATATGATTATTTAGTTATTTTATCTACAAACTTTTTTGCAAGAGGACCAACTAAAAATGCAGCTGCTATAGCGATAGGAAGTCCAACTACCCATGCTTTCATAAACCTATTCAGATATCCATTATCCATACCAGTATTAATATAAGTAATAATTAAAGTCATGATTAAGCTCATACTAAAGCCCATGACTAATATAAATAGAAAGTTAGAGTATTTTTTTGGAAACATTCATCTATTTTGAAAGTTTAGTTGCACCCGTCTCTAAACTAATAATTTTTCCATCTTTATATTTGTAAACTGCCATTACAGCTTCAACATTTCCATCATTAAATGTGACTATTGAATGATGAACTCCAACTTGATCATTTTCATAGACTATTCTTGCTTTATCTTGATTAATATCACCACTCATTGCCCATTTTATAACATCAGCCTTGCCTATGGTATTTCCAGATTTATGCATTGTAAATTTAAAACCATCATGCAAAAGTTCATTCATTGTTGCCTCATCTTTCTTATCAATTGCATCAGTATATCTTTTTAATATAGACATTTATTCCCTTTCATTGTTAAAGATCGCTTCCATTTGTTAATTTTAATTTATCAGAACCTAAACCCTTAGTGTTTAATATATGTATCTGGATAGTTAGTAAGATACTCATCTGAAATTGGTATCATTAACGCACTTTCTATAACAGCTCCAGCTTCCCTTCTTTTCTCAGTAAGTTGCTTATCATCCCTAAAAGCTTGGAGTGCCTCCATGTTCGGAAATTGCATTACTGTATGAAGTTTTGATGGATCATCTTTTTGTGTTCCAGCAAAAATAAACTTTATTCCATGTTCTTTTAATTTTTCGTCCTGGGCATAAACCATTTCTTTCCACGTTTTAAATCCTTTAGTAATTGTAATTTCACCTTTAACTAATATTCCCATAGGAACCTCCTTAATTATTAAATATAAATTTTATCAGCTAAACCGTAACAAAGTACAGCACTTAAAATAGTTAAAAATAAAGGGGCATAAATCGCTTCATCGGAAGTTTTATCTGTATGTCCAAGTTTATTTATCTTGGTACTATAAAAACCAACTATAAATGCTGATAAGTTTTGTAAAAATATTAAATTAAAGAATGCCCAGGTTGCTTCTAAACCATTGGGTCTAATAAATCCCACATAAATTGCCATTACAGTTGATCCTATGAATATAGAACCAAAAAATCTGACTATGCCAGCACCGGTATCATGCATTCCATACTGATTTAAAAAAGATTGTGTTTGAAAAACACATCTAAAACCATAATAAGCAAACCCTATAAAATGAATTAAAAATATTGCTAAGTAAATTATTCCATTAAATTTTTCTAACATAATTTAAGTCCTTTAGCTAAATATTGGTCTAATCTCGTCTTCAATAGTACCTTCTATGGCTACATCTTTTAATTGCTCTAAAAGTTTTATATATTCAGGATCTGCAGACATGTTAGCGTCAGCATCATTATCACCTTCAAACATAGTTCCAATTAAAGTTTCTCTTATTGTTCTTGGATCTCCACCCATTTGAAAAGAAAAATAGACATCATGGTTCGGATAATGTTTTTTTCTAACTGCTGCTAAACCTTTTCCAATTTCCATAGCTTTTCCTAAGCCATCATCTTTCACTCTCATTGTTCTAGTATAAATTACCTTCATTGTTTCTCCTTATTTAGTCAAAGTTTAGATACTTTTATTTAGCATTAAAATCTATGACATCATCTGTACACTCAACAAATTTATGAGGTTCATAAAAATCGTTCATAGACTCTAATTGTTTATTAATTGCATCTGGATTAGTACCTTTCCACCAACAATACATCGTTAAATTATCTCCTGGTGTATTCCAGCTCATTTGACATTTTGCATTTTCACTTGTCATTGCTTTAGTCATATCTTCCATAGACATTGAGCCAGTAACTTCTATCATCTTAGCTTTTGCTTCTTTTGACTTAAAAGTGTGTGTTACTATATAGTTTTTCATATTCCTCCTATTTTACTTTTGTTAAATCATAAATCGAATAGCTATCTATAACAGCATCCATGATAGGTTTTGATACTTCAGTACCCTCAATAAATTTATGTAATGCAGGTTCATCAGTACAGAATATCTTAAACATTATAGTTTTTTTATCTGGGGCTACCGTTCCAATGGTTTTTTCCACTACTGCAACTTTAGCTCTTTCTGCCAAACCTTCTGGTGATTGCATAAATCCCATAAACTTTTCTAACGTACCTTCTTTTAATTTAGCCACTACTAACATTTCTTTTTCCATTTTATCTCCTTTTTATTTAATATGTATATTCGCCACTCATTTGATTCATTGAATGAGCAAATCCACTTTTTCCCTTAAGGTTCTGTCTACTTGAAAAACCAGTTCCTGAAATTTTTTCATATTTTCCAGTACCGCCAACAATTATAAAACTTCCAGATCCACCTTGACCTCCAGTTCCTTTACCTTTGTAATTTATAAAAACTTTTTCACCATCAGCTAAATAAAAAGTACACATACCTGTTTCATCTTCAAACTTACCACCCACTAACGTAAGTCCTCCAACACAATTCATTGTAGATTTATCAAATATACTATTAGGGTCTTTGTCAGCAAGACCAGCATTTCCATCATAAGTTATAGCCATATTACCATTGCCAGCATTCATGATATTCATTTCCCAAGATCCCATGCCACTTGCATTAAATTTCCCTGAATTAGCAAAAGCCACCGTAGAAATAATTGTAAACATTAAAGCTATTATTATTTTTTTCATTTTTGCTCCTTTTTATTAATATAAAGTTTGAATTACTTTTTTTACTCTTTCAGCCCCGTTAGGAACTAACGCTTCAACATAAGAATGACATTTGTCAGTTTTAGCCTTGTCATATTTCGATCCATAATGTTTATCCACTGCTTTATTAACTCCTTCATCCCACTCTTTTTCTGGAATACCTATTTCAAGAGCGTAAGATTTTAAAACTTTTACAGTTGATATAGATTTTTCTTTCATCGCGTATTCAAATGTTTCACCAGATGGAAGAAAGTAGTTAGCCATATAAATACCAACGCAGTCCCAAGCTTTGGACTTATCGTTGTCACTCATACCAGCCAATGATGCAGTAGATATTAGAATTGCTACACAGTAAGTAGCAAATATTTTTAAAGTATTTTTTATTAGCATTGTATCTCCATTCAAATAAAGATCTCCGCTAATCTTTATTTAATTTTTACGTTAATTAAATATATGTTTAAAAAGTAACAGTTTTGTTACATAGCAGCTATGCGATATTATAACCAACTAGGAATTGGAAGCTTTTTTTCCTCTAAAAAAGATTTGTTAAACATCTTTGAGTTGTATTTATCTGATCTATCACAAAGGATAGTTACAATAGTTTTTCCTGGCCCCAATTCTTTTCCTAATCTGATTGCTCCAGCAATATTAATTCCACAACTAGTTCCTAAACTTAATCCCTCATTTTGAATTAAATCATAGAGGATAGGTAAAGCTTCATTATCATCTATTGAATACGCATCATCAATTTTTGCATTCTCAAAATTTTTAGTAACTCTACTAGATCCAATTCCTTCAGTTATAGAATTTCCATCAGACTTTAACTCTCCATTTTTAATATAGTTATAAAGAGAAGATCCTTTTGGATCTGACAAATAAATTTTTATATCTTTATTTTTTTCTTTTAGAAAATTACTTACACCTGAAATCGTTCCACCAGTTCCAGAAGAACAAACGAAGCCATCTACTTTACCTTCAGTTTGTTCCCAAATTTCTTTCCCAGTTCCATCATAATGACCTTTGGCATTAGCAGTGTTATCAAATTGGTTAGCCCAGAC
This sequence comes from uncultured Pelagibacteraceae bacterium, assembly GCA_902515605.1. GTDB lineage: Bacteria > Pseudomonadota > Alphaproteobacteria > Pelagibacterales > Pelagibacteraceae > Pelagibacter. The sequence goes on along the minus strand of CABXVQ010000001.1, from coordinate 8,390 downwards.
TACCCCATTATTATTTGTGGGTCTTAATTCATCAGCTAATCTAGCTGCAACTTTAACAAAATTATTATCATCTTTATAAGGTTTGGCTGGTACTAATCTTAATTCAGCACCTAAGTTTCTTAAAGTATCTTTTTTTTCTTGGGTTTGATTATCATTCATTACAATAATAGTTTTATAACCAAGAGAATTACCTAATAGTCCTAAGCCTATACCAGTGTTTCCAGCTGTGCCTTCAATAACAATACCACCTTTGGAGATCAATTTTTTTTGTTGAGCATCTTTAATAAGAGCTAAAGCAGCTCTATCTTTAACTGAGCCACCAGGATTTAAAAATTCAGCTTTGCCATAAATATTACATCCAGTAATTTCTGAGGCTGCTCTTAATTTAATTAAAGGGGTATTTCCAATTCCAGAAATAAAATCTTCTTGATTATTTTTCATTACCATTTTCTTTAGAGTCTTCTGTAACAGCATAGGGTTTAAATTCTCCAGAGGTTGTACCAACATTTCTTGCAGGTATGCCAATCATTACTGCGTTATCAGGGACATTTTTTGTAACAACTGCGTTAGCTCCAACTTTAGCATTCTTTCCAATTATAACTGGACCTAATATTTGAGCACCAGAGCCAACAACCACATTATCCATTAATGTTGGATGTCTTTTTATTTCTCTTTGGCTATCAGAGTTTATACTTGGAGCAATACCTCCTAAAGTTACCATATGATAGATTGTAACGTTATCTCCAATTTCAGATGTTTCTCCAATGACCACACCCATTCCATGATCAATAAATAAATTTTTTCCAATTTTAGCCTTAGGATGAATTTCTATACCTGTTAAGAATCGTGAAAGTTGTGAAATGATTCTTGCAATCAAATCAAACTTAGCGATAGCAAAAAAATTAGCTATCTTGTGAAAAAAAATAGCTTTAACCCCTGGATAAGTTAAAATTAAACTTAACTTTGATTTTGCCGCAGGATCTCTATCTATTATAGATTGTAAAAAATCATTCATAAGTATTTGTCAGCTTGATAAAAATAATTAATGCTTATATAGTTATTTTAAACAGTATTTAAAGGAGAAATTATGTACAAAAACACTAATTGTTTTCATCTAGCAATCCCTTGTGGAGATCTAGAAACAGCAAAAAAGTTTTATAGTGAAACTTTGGGCTGCCGACTTGATAACTCTGCTCAAGAATGGGCTGATGTTGATTTTTGGGGAAATGAATTAACACTTCATGCAAGTGATCATAAGTTAGATAGTGAAAGACATGACGTGGACATGGGAAATGTTTCTGTTCCTCATTTCGGAGTTCACTTATCTAGAAAAGATTTTGATGCTTTAAAAAATAGACTGAAAGAAAACGGTGCGAAATATTATGATGAACCTTACTTAAGATTTAAAGGTACAAAATATGAGCAAGAAACTTTTTTTGTAAAAGATCCTAACGAAAATATTTTAGAGATTAAAACATTAACGGCTAATTCAGAATAATCTGATTTTTAGATGGAATACCTGGTATTGGGTTTTTTTACCGGGCTTAGTTTAATATTAGCAATAGGTGCACAAAACATTTTTGTAATAGAGCAGGGGCTTAAAAAGCAACATGTATTTTTAGTCTGTTTAGTTTGTTCTTTATCAGATTTATTATTAATATTTTCTGGTATCCTTCTATTTCATTTTTTTCATCAATATTTTAATTTATTTGTAGAGTTAGTTTTAAATATCTCATTAATAATTTTTTTAATCTATTTTATATATTCTAAAATCAAATCTTTAAAAACTGATGTTAATTTTAATAGCGAATTTAAAGATATTTCTAGTTCTGAGATTTTATTAAAGACACTTGGTTTTACTTATCTAAATGCACATGTTTATTCTGATACGGTTTTCTTTTTAGGAAATTTTTCAAAAAATTTTCTTTTTGATGAAAAAATTTATTTTGGTGTTGGTGCATCAATTGCATCATTTATATTTTTCTTTCTGTTGGGTTATTTATCTGTTTACTTTTCAAAATATGCTCAGAGTGATAAAACATGGAAATATATTAATATATTTATAATTGGCTTTATGTCCTTGCTTACAATTTATATAGTTAAAGAAACAGTATATTTTCTTTAATTAATAACATTTTTAGGTGACAATTATAGCGCATGTTAAATTCTCTATTAGTAATTATTTTAAAAATATGAGCGATTTAAATAAACATTTTCAACCAAAAAACTTTAGTGACAAGGTTGCTTTATCTTTTACTAAATTTTTAAGGTTGCTAGCAGATACTTTTTTTAAAAAAAGATATGGCCATAGAGCTGTAGTACTAGAAACAGTTGCAGCTGTCCCAGGAATGGTTGCTGGAATGTTATTACACTTAAAATCTCTTAGAAAAATAGAAGATGATAAAGGTTGGATAAAAACTCTTTTAGACGAAGCTGAAAATGAAAGAATGCATTTAATGACTTTTGTTCATATTGCAAAACCAACTGCTATTGAAAGATTTATAATTATGATTGCTCAATTCATTTTTATCTTAACTTATGCAATAATATATTTAGTCTCTCAAAGAACTGCTCATAGAATTGTTGGTTATTTTGAAGAGGAAGCAGTTATTAGCTATACAGAATATTTAAATGAGCTTGAAGCTGGAACTATTCCTGATCAACCTGCTCCTGAAATTGCAATAAATTATTGGAACCTACCACTACATTCTACCCTTAAGGATGTTGTAAGAGTAATAAGAGATGATGAAGCGGGACATAGAGATGTAAATCATCAGTTTGCTAATTTAATTAATATAAAAAAATCAAAAAAAAATATTGTTACAAAAGAAAAAATTAAAGAAGAAAAAACTGAAGAAATTTTAAATTAATCCTTAATTTAATATGATTGATAAAAGAAAATTTTTAAAATTATTGGGATTTTCTTATTTATTATTTTTAGCACTACCCTACAGGGTTTTATCATCAGCAACCAAAAAAATTATTAATCCAAATCTTTCAAAAGCTCAAAAAAATATAATGTTTAATGAAGGTACAGAAAGAGCTTTTACAAGTGATTTACTTAAAGAAGATAGAAAAGGATTTTATCATTGTGCAAACTGTAATGCTAAGCTATTTGCATCTAATTCAAAATTTGATAGTGGAACAGGGTGGCCTTCATTTTCAGAAGCGTTACCAGGAGCGTTTAAAACAAAAATAGATTATTCTTTTGGTATGAAGCGAGTTGAATATCATTGTGCAAACTGTGGTGCTCATCATGGTCATGTTTTTTTAGATGGTCCAACTGCTACTGGAAAAAGATTTTGTAATAATGGATTGTGTTTAATTTTTATTCCAGAAAATTAATTAGAAAAACCGTATTTTCTAAGTCTTGCATCACCTGTTCTAGCGTGAGCTTCCATACCTTCGTATCTTGAAATCCTTGCACAGGCTGCTCCAACAGATTTTGTAGACTCTTTTGTCATTCTTTGAAAACTTAATGTTTTAATAAATTTTCCTACAAACAATCCACCTGTATAACGACCAGCACCTTTTGTAGGCAAGATATGATTTGTGCCAGAGCATTTATCTCCGTAAGCAACAGTTGTTTCTTCACCAATAAATAGTGAACCATAATTTTTTAATCTTTTATGAAACCATTCTAGATTTTGAGTTTGAACCTCTAAATGTTCAGGTGCATACTCATCACTTATAGTAGCCATTTCCTCATCAGTATCACAAAGTATAACTTCACCATAATCTCTCCATGCTGCTTCAGCACTTGTTCTTGGAACTTCAGGTAATTCAGCAATCAATTCAGGAACTCTTTTTAATACTTCTTCAGCTAGTCTTTTGCTGGTTGTGTATAACCAAGCAGGAGAATTATATCCATGTTCAGCTTGACCAACTAAGTCTACCGTAACCATTTCAGCATCAGCTTTGTCGTCTGCAATTACAGCAATTTCTGTTGGACCGGCAAATAAATCTATTCCAACTTTTCCAAATAAAATTCTTTTTGCCTCTGCAACAAACTGATTTCCTGGACCAACTAATATATCTGCTGGTGGATTTTTAAATAGTCCATTAGTCATTGCAGCAATACCAGGAACTCCACCTAAATTTAGTATTACATCAGCACCACACAAATCAGCTGTATAAACAATTGCTGGATGAGCTCCAACTCCCTCTTTGGGAGGACTACAAGCAATAATATTTTTTACTCCAGCAACTTTAGCTGTTGTTACACTCATAACAGCAGAGGCTATATGTGCGTAACGTCCGCCAGGTATATAACAGCCGGCAGTGTTGACTGGTATTAATTTTTGACCAGCAAATAATCCTGGAGAAAGTTCTACTTCAAAATCTTGACCATAGTTTTTTAATTGGGCTTCAGCAAATTTTCTTACTCTTTCATGAGAAAATTGAATGTCATCTTTTGTTTTTTGATCTAATTCTTTTTTGATCTTTTCAATTCTTTCTTTTGAAACAATAATTTCACCGTCATATTTATCAAATTTTTTAGTTAAATTGATACATGCTTCTTCTTTTGAATTTTCAATTTCTTTTAATAAATTTTTAACTATCTCAGTAGTTTTAGTATCATCTGTAGAAGATGTTTTAGGAGATTTTTTTAAATAAGTAATTGCCATAGTTTTTATTTGAATTAATGGGACTATTTAATGCAAATTAGTTTTTTTTTCAATGAAACTATTAATCTAAAGCTACCACTGCAGCAGCAATCGAGGCTAATCTAGCAGGTGCTTCGTCTGATCGACTTGTAATTACCACTGGTACTTTACCACCAATTACAACTCCAGCAGCACAGGCTCCACAGAAATATATTAACATTTTAACTAAAGCGTTTCCAGTTTCTACACTTGGAACCAATAAAACATCAGCTTCACCAGCTACAATATTTTTTATTCCTTTAATTGATGCTGATTTTTTTGAAATACTATTATCAAAAGCTAATGGACCAAAAACATCTGCATTTAAATTATCTTCTTTAGCTAGTTTGGTTATTTCAGCTGCTTCTTTTGAACTTGGAACACTATCTAGCACTTCTTCAGTAGCAGAAAGAATAGCAACTTTTGGCTTATCAATTCCAATTCTATTTGAAAAATTTATTACATTTTTTAAAATATGCATCTTTGTTTTTATATTTGGCAATACATTTAATGCTCCATCAGTAATTATTAATGGTTTGCTTTCTTTATCAATAGTCATGTGCCAGATATGACTTAGTCTAGTTTTTCCTAATAAATCATATTCTCTTTTTAAAACTTCTTTCATTAAAACATCAGTATGAATATGTCCTTTGACAATAATTCTAACTTTTTTTTCTTTTGCTAATTTTGCAGCTATTGGTGCAGTATTATTTTCAACAGGTTCGTTTATGATTTCATAATTAGAAATATCCCATTTTAAATCTTCAGCACATTTTAAAATTTCTTTTTCATCACCGATAAAAATTGGCTCTATTAAATTCTCATTTACAGCATCTTGTATTGAAAGCATAGGTAGGGGTTTACCTGCGTTAACTATTGCTGCTTTAACACCCTTTTTTTTATGGGCAACATCTAAAAGGTTATTTGGACAGACTATTTCCTTATTTGATAGCATAAATTTAATTCTTAAGTATTTTTAAATCTTTTTTAATTGTTTCTGAAATTTTAATATCCTTTTTTGAATTCATTTTGAACCTTTTAAATTTATTTTCACCAGGGTACATAATATTTTTTACACCTTTAATTTTAGGTAATTTTTTTATTGTTTTAATATTATTTTTAATTCTACTATTATAATCCTTCACAAATAAATTTGTTTTAAATGTGATAAATAAATGGCCGATATTTTGAGGGCCCGAAAAATCATCAAATGGATCTTTAACTCTGCCAGCATGATTACTACCCGTTAATACACCACTTAAAATATCAACCATCCAAGCTAATCCTGAACCCCTGAAACCAGCAATAGGTAATTGAACTCCTTTTAGAGCTTTTTTTGCATCTGTTGTGGGTTTACCAAATTTATCTAAAGCAACACCCTCTGGAATTTTTTGATTATTTCTTGCAGCTACTCTTATCTTTCCTCTATTAATCATTGAAATAGATGTATCCAAAATAAATGGAATTTTTGAACCTGTAGGAGTTCCAAAACAAATCGGGTTAGTACCAAATAAACTTTTTAATGCTCCATGAGGAGCTACTGCTGGTGGTGCACTTGTGTAAATCATAGTAACTAGATTTTTTTTTACTGCTTGTTCCGCATAATACCCTGAAAGACCATAATGACCGCTATTTTTTACTGCAACCATTCCTATCCCTGTTTTAGTTGCATTTTGAATTGCTTTTTTTATAGCAACATCTGCAGCTACAAAACCTATACTATTATTTGCATCTACAAGTGAAATAGACTGTGAAATTTTTTTAATCTTAATTTTAGGTTTTGGATTAATAACTTTTTTAGAAATTCTTTCACAATACATTTTTAATCGTGAAAGACCGTGCCCATAGGCACCAACTAACTCGGCATTGATTAAAGCATTTGCCGAAATCAAAGCATGATTATTGTTTAAGCCAAATTTTTTAAAGATTTTAATAACTTCTTTTTTTAAAATATCCGTTTTCAAACTATCCTTTTCCGCGCCATGGGATTGTTTTATCTATAATTTTTCTCAAAGTGATATCAAACAATAATCCAAGCATACCCATTATAAATATTGTTATCCAAATCACTTCATATTGAAAATATTTTTTTGCAACGTTTTCTACAAATCCAATACCCGTTGTACCTGCTAAAAATTCTGCTGCAACTAAAGTTCCCCAACACATACCTACTGCAACTCTTATACCAGTAAGAATTTCTGGTAATGAATTAGGAAATATTACGTGCCTTAATATTTGTCGTTTAGATGCCCCCAATGAATGAGCAGCATGAATTTTAGAAAGCTGAGTCCCAGAGGCACCAGCTCTAGCTGAAATAATCATAATTGATAAAGAAACCATAAACAAAAGAAATACTTTTCCAGTGTTATCTATACCCAATACAGAAATAATCAGTGGTGCCCAAGCTAAAGGGGGAACAGGTCTATAAAGTTCAATCAAAGGATCAAAAAAACCTTTGGCAAATCTATTTAGTCCCATGAATAAACCTAGTGGTACACCAATGATTATTCCAAACACTAATCCTAGAAAAACTCTCAAAAATGAATCCCAGATGTGTCCGTAAGGTACTGGTACCTTAAATAATTTGAAATCACCTGTTACAACTTTTAAAACATTACCTTTGAAATTTTCTTTTACAATTCCATCTTTAGTATGAACTGGATATTCACCAGGTAAAATATCTGCTATCCAATCAGGTAAAATAAATCCAATCATTTTACTGACATCAACCATATCTATCCAAAGAAGAGGTATATCTTTGTAACCAACACTTGGTTTTGACATTAATATAAACTTGTTAAAAGTATCAGATGGTTTTGGAAGCCATCTACCAGAACCTTGTTCAGAACAACTTGGACCACTAGCAACTATTGTTCCGGCTGGGAATAACAAAATATCTATAAATCTTAGACCACCTTGTGTCTTTAATTGTGCATTATCAAATTTAATAATAGCATTTTGCATTTTGTTTAATGCATTAGGTGGATATATACTTGCAAATTCTATTCTTCTTGCGATCTTTACAATATTTTTTGCATAGGTAGATGCTACTTCCTCACTGTCACTTAGATCTTTTCTATAAGATTTAATATCATCTTTAAGCTGTTTAATTTGATTTTTAAATTGAGGATTATGATTTCTTAGTTTAAAAAATTCATCACTAATTAAGTTTAATTCTTGCGCAGCAGCATGAAATTTTAAACCTCTATCAGTTGCTGGAATTAAGGGTACCTCCATAGTATTTTCTATAGAACCAGTTCCTGATTGTACTTTTACAATTCCCCATCCACCTTCTTCACTTACAGCTTTAAGTCTTTCATTAAGTTCCTGTTCAGTTTCAAATGGATAATCTGGTTTTTGAAAATTTTCAGTTAAAAGGTTAATTTTACCTGTTATATCATTAATCTTTTGTTTGGTTTCATTTTCAATCAAATCTTCATTTGTTAATAATGGAATTAATTGATTTGTTTTCTTTATAAATCCCGCAAGAACTGTTTTTTGTTGATTATCTATTTCTTGAGAATTTTGTATTTCGTTTAAAATTAGATTAAGATTTTTATTTTCTTTCTTGATTTGAGATGTACTTTTGAATTCCCTTTCTTCAATAGGAAATTGATATTTTAAACCTAGCAATGAGTCATTTACTTTTGCTACTTGGCAAAGTTCGTTAGCAGATTTTGGATAAAATCCTTTTGCAATATCCCATGAATAATAAAGCCAAACTAAAAGAAGAAAGCTGCTTCC